>NZ_JBEXKU010000009.1:0-125702 GCF_040609575.1 Streptomyces sp. NPDC004647
CGCCGGTAGGCGGTGCCCAACGCCGACTGGGGCGCCGCGAGCAATCAGTGACCGTCTCCGCCTTCACCGATGACATGCGCCACGGCCCGCCGGGGTGACGGGAGCCGGCCTCCCGAACGTTTATAGTTGAATTCGACGTCATGTTCAACCTGTTCCCGGGAGGCTCGGGGAAGCACGGGGTCACGGGCCGGCGCCGAGGGCACCGGGATCGCCCCCGCCCCTCAGGCCCTTGCTCGGAGCGCGGCCCACACATTCAGCGCCCCGCGGGCCGGAACCTGGCCAAAAGGGTGGCGCGGCGGGTTCCGGCCCGACACCTGGCCAAAAGGGTGGCGCGCGGCTGCCGCTGTGAGAATGCGGGTGCGCTCGACCTTGACAATCCGTTTCCACGACTGAAAGCTGACCGACCAGTCGGTATGAAAGGCGGATCGTGACCAAGCTGAGCATCTCCACTGGTGCGGGCGTGTTCGACGCGGTCGTGGCGGGTCCGCCCGAGGGCCGCCCGGTGCTGCTGCTGCACGGCTTCCCGCAGACGGGGCTGGTGTGGCAACGGCAGATCGCGGCGTTGGCCGCGCAGGGCTACCGGGTAGTGGCACCCGACCAGCGTGGGTACTCCCCCGGGGCCCGCCCCGAACGGCCCGAGGACTACCGCATCAGCGTCCTGGTCGACGATGTGGTCGCGATCACGGAGGAACTGGGCTGGGCGTCGTTCGACCTGGTCGGCCATGACTGGGGAGGCGCGGTGGCGTGGTGGACCGCCGATGCCCACCCCGGCCGCGTACGTACCCTGACGGTTGTCTCGACCCCGCACCCCGGCGCTCTGGCCACCACCCTGCGCACCGACCAGGACCAGCGCGAACGATCGCACTACATGATCGACTGGCGCGAAACGCCCGCGACCGAAGAGCGCATGCTCGCAGGCGACGCCGAGGAGCTTCGCGCCGCTTACGCCGGGAGGATCCCGCAGGACAGTGTGGAGGCCTACGTGCGGCACCTGTCCCAGCCGGGCGCTCTCACCGCGGCGCTGAACTGGTACCGGGCCGGCCGCCCTGACGGCGCGATCGGCGTCATCGACGTGCCCACGCTGTACGTCTGGAGCACGGAGGACAGCGCGTTCGGCCCGGCGGCCGCGCAGGAGACCGGGCAGTGGGTCAACGGGCCGTACCGGTTCGAGACCCTCCAGGGCGTCAGCCACTGGGTCCCCGAGGAGGCGCCCGAGACGCTGAGCCGCCTGCTGCTCGAACACCTGCGAGCGCACGGCGAGTACGGAACCACCGCGAATACCCCGTCTGTCGACTCTCCGAAGAGGTGACCCCATGAAGACAGCGCGATCAGCCTGGCGCCGACTCGAGCCCGTACACGCCATGATCTACTTCGCCCCCGAGGGAAGGCGACGGTACGCGGACCTCGGACTGAGCGGACGCGCCGGGTACTTCGCCTCCCGGAGCGCCGCCTTCGGCCGAGCATCCGCCGAGCTGGTCATCTCGACCTTCTACAACTTCAACCCCGATTTCGTACGGAAGGCGGTCGACGGGGCCTGGGACGCGGCGACGCCGCAGCAGGTACTGGACGCGCGGCACGCCGCCGCGAGCGAGGCCCTGCGGCGGGCCGGGATCCACGAACTCCCCGCTCTGGACGAGGTCCTGGCGCTGACCCGCAGGGCCGCCGAGGCGGCCTGCGAACACGCGCAGGGCCGCCCGCTGTTCGCCGCACATGCCGCGCTGCCCTGGCCGGAGGAACCGGTACTGCAGTTGTGGCACGCCCAGACGCTGCTCCGGGAGTTCCGTGGAGACGGCCATGTCGCGTGTTTGCTGAGCGAGGGCGTCGGGGCCTTGGAGTCCCTGGTTCTGCACGCTGCCACCCGTGAGGTTCCCGTCGACTTCCTCAAGGGAAGCCGCGCATGGCCCGAGGAGGAGTGGGCCGGCACCGAGGAGCGCCTGCGCACGCGCGGTCTCCTCGACGGCGACTCCCTCAGCCCGGAGGGCGTACGCCTGCGCCAGCACATCGAGGACCGCACCGACCGCCTGGCCCTTCCCGCCTACGCCGCCCTCGGTGACGCCGACTGCGAACGTCTCGCCGAACTCGCGAGCCCCTTCGGCCGCGCCGTCGTCGAAGCCGGCCTCCTCAAGCTCGGCTGACCGGGGTCCAGGAGTCCTGAATGGCGCGGTGCAGGTCAAGTAGCAGATCCCGGCCGTCCATCTCTCGCTCGCTGATCGGGCGCCGCGCCCGGTAGGCGGTGAGGAAGCGCCGCTCCAGCGTTGGCGCGGCGTCTGGCGGTTGCCGGGCGGTCAGGAACAGCTGCCAGCTGACAACGTCGTGGAGCAGAGGTCCCCAGCTGGGGCTACCCCAGTCGATCAGCGCAAGTGCAGGGGAGTCGGGGTCCTGCAGGATCTCCGGTGCCGGGTCGCCGTAGAGCACGCCCTCGCTCAGCGGCGCACTGGTGCGGAAGTCGGCTATGGCGGTCAACGCTCTTCTCAGGGCAGCGCCGCGGCGTCTGCCGAGGCGTTTGGCCTCACCCTTGTAGTAGTCGAGCATTCGCCCGGCCGGCTGTGGTACGTCCGGAAGGGTCATCAAGGTGTGATGAACGCGCCCGAGGAGGTCACCGGCCTGCTCCGGGGCTGTGTCGGTGGTCAGGTCCAGCGGCGAGCCCGGGATGAAGGTGTGCAGGGCCAGCGTCCAGGGATAGTCCTGGGGCCGGTCAATGGGGCAGCACAGTTTCCCGTCGACGGTGGGGATCGGCGCTCCGGTAGGGATGCCGGCGCGGTCGAGCACGGCGGCGATCCGCAGCCCGGGTTCGACGAATGCGGGGCCGTCGAAGGTCAGCTTCACGGCGTACGGGCCGTCGCTGCTCTCCACCCTCCATACCCGTGAGCGGTCTCCGAGATCGGTCAATTCGGCGGCGAGTCGCGGGTCGGAAAGGTTCCACGGAGCGAGCAGCGGCAGGAGACACTGGTCCCCATCGGGGCTCATGGGTGTTGATCCTCTCAAACGGCCATCAGGAAGCTGCAGGTGCGGTGCGGGCGTCGGGTGGGCCATGGGGAGACCCTTGGGCAGGCCGGAGGCTTCCGGTCACGGCCGGGACCGCCTCCGGTTCGGCTGCATGGGTCCGGGAAGACTGGCGGGTGCGGTCCTACAAGGCGGCGTACGCGCGTTCCAGGCCCTCCGTGTGGCCGCCCCCCATCTCGATGTAGACCTGTCCGGTCGTGACGCACGCGTCCCGGACGACGGCGCTCCGCTCGGTGATCCACGCAGCGGTCCGGCAGTAAGTGGCCTCGTCGGCCCCTTCGAGCCAGTGCGGGGCGATCCGCAGATCGTCGACCGTCAGCGTGGTGTTGCCGAGGAAGACCGCGGCTACCGGAAGCCCGAAGCCTGCCGCGGCCGCGGCCGCGGCAGGCGTGACGATGTCGCCCTCGACCACATAGCACTCCGACGGCTCGGGCTCCTCACCGATGCCGTCCGCCACCGCGCGCAGGAACTCGATGAGGAACGGCTGCGCCAACTCCGCCTTGTCGGAATGCGTACCGTGCCGTACTCCGTGGTGCGGGGCCGCGTTCTGCAGCATCGACACCAGCGTGTCGGTCGAGCACCCCGGGATGCGGTCCCGATCCAGCAGCATCCGGGCCAGCGTGCTCTTGCCCACCCTCGGCGGACCGCCAATCAGATAGATCACGTGCGGGACCGTAGAGGCAGGGCGTGGCTCGAGCAACGCAATTACCCGCGATGCGGTGGAACTGGTGACGAACAGTTCCCGTGCAGCGGACGAGCGACCGGGGCGATGCCGAGTCACACCGCCAGGTGTAGTCAGCCCAGCCGCCGCGGCAGAGCCGCCGAGGCCGCATCCTGCCGCGATCAGCCATCCCCTTGCACACGGATATCGCTCTGCGACCAGCCGGGCCACCGAGGAGCAGCTTCAGTCGCCTCCCGGGTCCCATCACCATGAGTGACTGACATCGAACTCATCGACATTGATCACGACAGGCGCCCGAACGCCTCCCGAAGTCACCGACAAACGACTCCCGCAGAGGCCTGTTTCGGCGGCTGATGATTAGCCGCTGCAGGCGTGGTTGGCCAGCCCGGTGCTGATTTTCGAACCGGTAGTAGCGGATGTCGGACGACAGGATTTGAACCTGCGACCCCTTGACCCAGCCGCGCGGCAATTCTCCTCGTTTGCGCCACTGTTGGCTTCTCGCGGTTCTGCGTGTCGTCAAGGTCCTTACGGCGCCGTACGTCGGGCGCCGCCGACGGATCGGGCACTGGCGGCGGTATCGACCAGGGTGCGCAGGACGGTCGCCCCGGCGAGCACGAGCGCGGAGACCGGCGGGCCCACCCATCGCGTCAGGTCGCGCTCCAGGTCCGGGTCCAACTCGATGGTCACCCGGACGTATCTGCTGTGCAGCGTGGTGACCTTGGCGGACCGGGGCGCAGCGGTGTCCTGTCCGCGCTGCAACGCCGCGCGGTACTTATCCTTGCGCTGGCTCATGCCTCTTCCTGACGCTTGATGAGTTCATCCGCGAGGTCCATGTACGCCGAACCCGTGACGTGGACCGGGCTCCCGAACGACTGGGCGTACAAGTCGAGCCTCGCGATCTGGGTGTCCAGCACCACGAACCCCCACTCGGTGAGCGCACCACGAGCGTCGGCATCGGGGCCGGTGCGCGTGGCGTCGGGACGATTCGTGCGATTCAGCAGTACTGCGGTGCGGGCCGGCTCGGCGCGCAAGGACTGCACCTCGCCCATCTCGCCACCGATGGGTGCCATCCGGTCCAGTTCGATAGGAGCGGGGGTCACCGGCACGATCCACTGGCTCGCGTACCTCATGATGCTGCGGGCGATACGAGGATGGTCCTCCAACTGCGGCGCGTCGAGCACGACGGCCTGCCGGTTGTCGAGGAAGTCGTTCACGCGACGGTGCACGTCCCCCACCGGCAAGGCGACCACGGGGAACGGAAAGCCATCGGCCAATTCGCTCCAACGCAGCGCGGAGGCGGCTGGATCGCCGTCAACCAGCAGTGGCGAGAAGCCCGACTCATGAAGCGCGTGGGCCAGCCACACAGCACTGGTCGTCTTGCCGACTCCCGGCTTGAGGTTCACAAACGCACAGTTCAGCAGCACGAGAGCCAACTTAATGGGTTTGATCAACTGTTTACGGTTGGCGCGAGGGCGGAGTTTCATCGTTCACTCGCAAGCAGTCAGCAACCGCTACTCCCCCGAAGCCTCTCGTGCCCTGCCGGCAAACATCGGAATCGAGAACTCATCCAGCTGCGTCGAGGCGACGGGCAGGTCGAGCGAACGGCGGACCGACCGGTCACGGGCGGGGGCGGGGGCGGGGGCGGGCGGGAGGCGTGCTCGTGCCGCGTACTGGGGAAGGAGCGGATCTGATGGCTCCCCTACTGGGAAGGTGGCGGTGTCGCCCGCGCCGGTGAGGTCGGGCACGATGTCGTACGAGTCCACCGACACGAGGCGGGACCGTTCCCGGACCTCCCTCGCCGTCAGGTTCGTACCGGGCATGCGGCAGACGCCCTCACCTGTCAACAGCCGGTCCCGCAGCCGGATGACGACCTCTTCGCTGCTGCGCAATGTCACCGAGATACCTAGCCTCGCGCTTTCATGAAACGTAATGTCCGACGGGTGGTCAGACAAACGAAAAGTGCCCCTGACCAGCAAGAATGAGGATTGTCGAGGTCCTTGTTCCTGCCACCGCCGGAGGCACTTCCCAGGTGAAGAAGCGTATCGGGTTCTACCCGCGTGTCCGCGTCGAGGGCGGTGGCCGGGCGGTGGTCTCGCAGGCGAGGCGTCCTGCTGGTGGAGACGGCCCGGAAGACCGGGCTGGACCAGGCGATATCGGCGGCTCTGGCGCCGTGGTGCAAGTCGCGGGCGGTGCACGATCCGGGGAAGATCCTGCTGGATGTGGCCCTGACGGTCGCGCTCGGCGGGGACTGTCTGGCCGATGTGGGCGTGCTGCGGGCCGAGCCGGCCATGTTCGGTCCGGTGGCCTCCGATCCCACCGTCTCCCGCCTCATCGATGCCCTCGCCTCCGCCGGGCCGAAGGCCCTGGCTGCGATCCGCACCACACGGGCCCATGTCCGCGAACACGTCTGGAAGCTGGCCGAACAAGCGGGCCCGGACGCCGGCGGGCAGGTGATCGTGGACATCGACGGGGTGCTCGTGCTAACCCACTCCGAGAAACAGAACGCCGCCGCGACCTGGAAGAAGACGTTCGGACACCACCCGCTCATGGCCTTCGTCGACCACGGCCCAGGTGGCAGCGGGGAGCCGGTCGCGGGCCTGCTGCGGCCCGGCAACAACGGGCAGCAACACCGCCGTCGACCACATCACCACCGCTCAACTCGCCCTGGCCCAGCTGCCGAAGAAGTACCGGCGCGGGCGTCAGGCACTGATCCGGACGGGTAGACAAGCAAGCGGAAGCTCCTGGTGGACAGGCGATCTTGGTCGTGAACCCGTCTACCAGGAGCTTCTTCATGCCCAGACACCGCCCTTCACTCCAACTACCTGCCCGCACAGCCAAGTTGGAAAGGTCTCAGTGGTCCACATTGCTAAGCACGGGAACCGCGTGCCGGTGGTAGGGGATGAACACTTGTTCCCCGTCGTGTGCCCCGCCGCGACAGACCGGAAAGCTGTGATGGAATTTGGTGACCACAATCCCTACTTTGCCGCCGCCCTTGATGCAATCAATGCTGGTGGCGGCTTGAGCTGACGAAGCGCCCATAATGCTCATCCCGGCGAGAGAAACCGATACCAGTGCGGCGGCAAGGAAACGTTGTGTGCACATGGAATCACCTCGTGTTGTGGCTGGTTCAGGGGTAATGCCATGATCGACCGGACGAGCGTCGGCCTGCGGGGCGTCAGTAACGCCAGGGCTGGTCGTTCGGCCGGAGGACCCAGAGCCTGTCGGAGGACGGGTAGGAGGTGTCGAGGTAGAGCGTATTCCAGCTGCCGTTCCCGTACGTGTCGATCGTCAGCGCGAGACTCTTGTTGACGACGGGACGCCAGATCTGCCAGCGCGAGTTCGTGTCGGAGACCGTCTCGGGCTGGAGGTTCCACTTCTGGATCTCCGACCCGTTGCAGGTCTTCACGACGACTCGCATCCCGCGCGTGGGTGAATCGGTCAGCGGCTGGAGGCACTTGTTCGCCGCCACGTTCCTGAGGACACGGTTGTGCGTGCCGTCGGGCAGTCGGTCGCTGACGACCTGTGACGTCCACTCCTCTGTGCTGTACTTCCAGCCTGGGTCCCGCAGGCTGTTGGCGAAGGCACCCTCGGCCGCGGTGTTGTTGTCCACCAGGGCGAGGCGCGAGCCGTCCTTCTTGTTGATGAGGTCGAAGGAGCCGGGCTCAGCTGAGGCGGGCGCGGTGCTGGCGGCGACGAGGCCGGACAAGGTCAGTACGGCGGTAGACGCGGCGATGGCGGTGCGACGAAGCCTGGGCATGGATGTGCCTTCCTTCCGATGGGATGGGGCCTGAACCACGTGGTCGAGTCTGCATGGCAATTGCTGCCTATCGGAGCTTTAGGGGCGAGATTCCAATCAATGGTGTAAAAGCAGCCGTGGGGGGCATTCGCCCTGGGCAGGTGGGGTAGTTTCGCTGGCTTGGACTGCTTGCGCTTGTCAAGACGGCGGCAGGTACGTGGTCGTTGCCGAAGC
Organism: Streptomyces sp. NPDC004647; assembly: GCF_040609575.1. Lineage (NCBI taxonomy): Bacteria > Bacillati > Actinomycetota > Actinomycetes > Kitasatosporales > Streptomycetaceae > Streptomyces > Streptomyces sp. NPDC004647. The sequence continues at coordinate 7,656 of NZ_JBEXKU010000009.1, forward strand.
CTGGGCGACTGGCGCGTTCGAGCCTGACGAGATGAACGTCGGCTTGCGGCGCAACCGCTGGTGCAGGGGATACCGCAGATCCGCTCCCGGCGCGGCCGACGGCGGCGTCGGCCAGGCAAGCTCCATGGCGACAAAGGCTACGACTGCAACCATCTGCGGTGATGGCTAGACGGCTGTGGCATCAGCCCCGCATCGCACGCAAGGGCACGGACTCCAGCCAGCGGCTCGGTCGGTGCCGCTGGACCATCGAACGCACCCTGGCCTGGCTCGCCGGCAACTCCCGCTCCGCGGCCAGCCAGTCACACAGCGCCGCCGCTGTCCAGGTACGGCCCTGCCGCGCGGACTCGTCCAGCAGCGCGGCCAGCGCCTCGCGGTCCTCGCGGGTGACCGAAGCCGGGCGGCCCGGGCGCGGGGCATCCGCCAGCACGTCGAACCCCCCGGCCTCGTAACGGTGGACCGCGCCGCGCACCGTGACCTCATTGCATTCGAGCAGGTCAGCCACCTCGTGCACGGTCAGCCCCCGCCCCATCAGCCGTATGCAGTCCAGACGCAGCCTGGTTCCCGGTGCGAGATCACGTGCCCGCAGACGCTCACGCACCTCGCGTTCCTGATCAGACGTCAACAGCACACGCAAGATCTTCGGCATGGGCAGCCCCTCCCTGCCCCCACCTCATACCCGACCGCGGCCACATCACCAAGACCGCTGCTTAGCCCCAGGTGAGCGGGTCGAGATGGAGGTAGAAGCGCAGACGGTCGTGGTCGAGGGAGATGCCGTACCTCTCGGCGAACGCCGCGTCCGCGGCCCGCGCCCGCCCCTCGTCCGTCCATGTCTCCCGCGCGCTGGTGAGCAGCAGCGCCAGGTCGGCGTAGCGGTCGGCCAGCCCGAGGCGACCCAGATCGATGAAACCCAACACGTCCAGGGTCTGCGGGTCGAGGACGATGTTGGGCAGGCACAGGTCTCCGTGGCAGACGACCGTGTCGGCAGCCTCCTGGTCCCGTCGCCGCGCGACCTGCGGGACGAGGCGGGCCAGCAGCTCCGCGGCCGGCGTGTGCTGCTGCTCGACAGGGAGAAACTCCGGGTTCACCGCGCCACGGGTCACGACGTCGCGCGCTATGGCGACCATCCCGTCCAAGTCCCGGCGGAACGGGCACTGCTGTACGGGTACGTCGTGTAGCCCGCGGACCGCGTCCGCGATGCGTTCCCAGGAGGCGCGCAGGTCCGCGGCGGACACTTGGTCGGCGGGTACACCGGAGACGGCACCGGTCACAAGGCAGGCGCCCGCATCGCCAGAGTGCCAGTCAAGCACCCGTGGCCCCGGGACACCCTGGTCGCTCAGCCATGCGACCCGGTCGCGCTCGGCCTTCAGGTCGACTGCGCCCGCTGCCACTACGCACTTGGCGTACCGGGTGCCGTCCGCGCTGCGGAAGACGGCGGCTCCCGATTCGCCCGCGGTGACCGGCAGCCAGTCGCCCTCGCCGCTACCCTCACCCAGCAGCACCGGCGACACGGTCTGAGGTCCGGGACGATCACTCATGGCGGCCACTCTAAGCGGATGGATGCGGTGAAGTGCGCTGCCGATCCCGCGCCCTCCGCGGTGGTCGCGCTGGTCGCGGGTTCGGGAGGGGGAAAGGATCAGCACCCCACTTCGCCGTAACCGCTTAGACACACGGACGTGGCGATCCCCACCCGGTCACGTGGATGGCCCAGTTTCAGTCTCAGCCGGGAAGACCCTGAATCTTGCTGACGAGAACACCGGCCGATTTAGCTGTCTGCTGCAGCCCAGAACCGGGGTCCACAGAATTCTCCAGCACCATTACGGGCTGAAACTGAGGCTGCGAGGACATAGAGCGGACCGACCTGCCAATATGCGAGACGGCCTCTTCCAGTCGACCTGGTCCGCCACCACTCAGCGGCTCGGGGCTCGCTACCCAGACCCCATATGCAGTCCGCCCGCCGATCCAGCCGAGGTCGAATTGTGGAGCGCGGCGGGCTGGGCCTCGAACTTCGCGTGACATCCGTCCAGCGATCTGATCAATCAGCCGCGACAAAACCTTCTCATGTCCAGGCGTTCCGCGCCCGAAGACGCGAGCCTCAAGCTGGCCGATCCTGCGAGTACGCAGACCAAGCCGGTCGAACGGTCCACCGAGAATTCCATCGCCGACCTCGGGTACTACCGCTACTTGGTCACCTTGCATCTTAAGATCCCGACAACGGGCCGGAGCTCCGAACAGAAGATCCGAGTAGCCGGCGGCGTCGACCACATGAATATGCTGTCCCGCTCTGCGCGACTGCATTACTTTCAGGAGCTTTTGGCTCAGCCCCCGGTCCACGTCCTTGACGTTGCCCGCCAACTCTCCATGCACGACGAGCGTTACTCTCCTGGAGAATCCATTCTGACAGGTGGCTCCTAGTCTCTCGGAACGAGAGATGCAGTCCTTACGGAAAACCCATTCTCCATCCACCAGAGTCTTTCCGGTGAACATGAGTGTCTGGCCTCGGAGTTCACGTATCCATCCGGTACACACTGCGGGCACTCTCGTCAGCCTCCCCGGTTTGAACAGCCTCCATCGCGCAGAGTACTTCTATCGGCAGTTATGGGAAGGCGTTTCCGAGCACTACGGCACACGTATTGCGCAGTCGAGCCGCCTGCCACCCGTACTGGGCACTGCGCGCTACATGGTCAGGGACCGTGACCGGAAGTTCCCCGACCTGTTCGATGCCCTCCTGGTGGATGCAGGATGCAGGGATTGAAGTCGTACTCAGCGGCGTTCGATGCCGGGCGCCGTGCTGATGGGCTGGAGGGGTCTGGAGGGACCGGACCGGTCAGCGAGCTGGGGCCTGCCGACCGGTCCGGTCCTTCAGGTCTCGCTCTTGCAGCAGTCGTTCAGTCTGCTCGGACACAGGTGCGGCCAGCAGTGCGGTGACCAGGTCGACCAGCCGGCTCGTGAACAGCCGGTCGTCCCTGCGAGGGCGGGCGGCGGCACGGGCGGCGAGTTCGGCGTGGCAGAAGCGCAAGGCGGTGAAGCGGGTGTGGAGCACCGTGGTCGACTCGGGACGCAGAAGAGGCTCCACCAGCCGCCGCCAGGCGTAGATGCTTGACCCCTCGTTCGGCACGACGAGCTCTACCAGGGGTTCGGGCCGGTTGAGCAGTTCGGCCACGATCTGCAGGAACTCGCGGCCGCCGTCGGGGTCGGCGAGTTTCGCGGCGGCCGGCAGCACCAGGGCAGCGGCGAGGGAGCGAAGATCGACAGTGCCGCTGTCCTCGTACTGCTGCAGCAGTACTTCCCGGCGGGCGTCCACCGCTGGGAGGTGTTTGGCGAGTACGGCCCGCAGCAGACCCGCCCGGTCGCCGAAGTGGTACTGCAGGGCCATCGCGTTGCGCTGGCCGGCGGCCCGTTTGATCTCGCTGAGCGAGACACCATCGACGCCCTTCGCCGCGAACAGCTGCTCGGCGGCGCGGATGAGTGTGCCGCGGGTGTCACGGGGCTTCCGGCTCCCGGGCGGCGTGGCCGGTTCGGGCGTCTCATGTGCTGTCACGGCTGCCCATCGTAGCGCCATCGCGCCAGGGTGATACGCTCGCATTAAATCTTAATTCAAGCACCTTGATGCGCGCGGGAGCCCATCCATGTCCTGGGACTTCGAGACCGAACCCGACTTCCAGCGGCAACTCGACCGGATCGATGCCACCGGCGCCACCCTGCGCCTGGACGGAGGAATCCAGTGAAGGCACTGACGTTCCACGGCCGCCACGACATCCGCTACGGGGACGTTCCCGACCCGGCCGTCACCAGCCCCACCGATGCGGTCGTCCAGGTCACCACGGCCGGTATCTGCGGCAGCGACCTGCACATCTACGACGGCAACGGGTTCAGTCCGGAGATCGGCTACACCCCGGGACACGAGTGCGTCGGCGTGGTCGTCGACACCGGCGACCAGGTCACCCGCTTCAAGCCCGGCGACCGGGTCCTGGTTCCCGCCTCGGCCGGCTGCACCCTGTGCAGAACCTGTGCGAGGGGGCTCACCGGCAGGTGCGAGCGCGCCCAGGCCCCGACGGACCTGTGCTACGGAGTGAGCCCGCAACTTCCGGGCAGTCAGGCCCAGGCCCTGGCGGTGCCCCATGCCGAGGTCAACCTGGTGCACCTGCCCGAGAGCATCTCCGACGATGCCGCCGTCGTCCTGACGGACAACGCCCCCACGGCCTGGTACGGCTGCCGCCGTGCCCGCATCCAGCCCGGCGAAACGGTCCTGGTCATCGGCCTCGGGCCGGTCGGCCTCATGGCCGCGCAATCCGCCTTCGCCATGGGCGCCGCCCGTGTGCTGGGCGCTGACCTGGTCGCGGAGCGCCGCGCCTTCGCCGCCACCCTGGGCGTCGAGCCGGTCGAGGGCGAGGACGCACGGACGGCCGTACGGGAGATGACCGCAGGACGCGGACCGGACGCCGTGGTAGAGGCCGTGGGCTCGGACGCCACCCTCGAACTCGCCCTCAAAGCCGTCCGGCAGGCCGGCCGGGTCAGCGTCATCGGGGTCAGCCAGAACAAGGCGTTTCCCTTCCACATGGGAATGGCCCAGGTCAAGGAGCTGGAGTTCGCCATCGGACTGTGCTCCATTCATTACGAGCTCCCTGCCCTGATCGCCCTCACCCAGGCCGGACGGATAACGCCGGAGGTCGTGGTCTCCCACCGCTTCGCCCTCTCCGAGGGCCCCGCGGCGTACGAACTGTTCGACAGCCGCGCCGACGGTGTCCGCAAGGTCCTTCTCGACCCTGCCCGCTGATCCGTCCCGGTGCTGCCGCCCGCTGATCCATCCCGGTGCTACCGCCGCGTCATGCACCCCCGTGCCGACGGCAGCACCACACCTCCGACCGCCGTCGCACGCCGGGAAGCACGGAAGATCCGCTATGAAGCCGCACCGACGAAGTGGGCTGGGTCGCTGACCGACCACGGTTCACTCGCCGCAGCCGGTCCCGGTCGTGAACCGGCGGATCAGGTCGGCGCGCGAGGTCATACTGAGTCGCTCGAAGATACGGCGCAGGTGGTAGTCGATGGTGCGTGGGCTCAGGTAGAGCCGGGCGGCCACCTCCTTGTTGGTCGCCCCCGTCGCTACCAGCCAGACGATCTGGCGTTGACGTGAGGTCAGTGTCCTCGCTGCGATGCCCAGATCAGGAATGTCGCTTTCCGCGGTGTCCGGGTCACGCCAGTCGTCACCGCCGGCCCGTAGTTCGGCCCGTGTCCGGTCGAGCCATAACCGTGCTCGGTGCCGCCGGAAGACCTCTGCCGCTTCCCGGAGTTGGACTCGCGCGTCTCCGCGTCGGCGCTCCCGGTTGAGGTATTCGCCGTAGAGCAGGGCTGTGCGGGCGCGCTCGAGTTCACGGTCGGCTGTGCGGTGCAGGCGCAAGGCATGCCGGAAGTGCGTTTCGGCGTCGTCGGCTTCCAGGAGCGCGCGGCAGCGGGCCGCCAGGGCGGCCGGCCATCCCCGGCCGATCGCTTCGGCCCACCGGTTGAAGTTCGCCGCGGCCCGCTCCGCCCGGGGCCGCTCGCCCGCGCGGACGGCTGCCTCCACGTACGTGGGCACGGCCTCGAGCGCGATCCCCGGGTGCCCCAGCCTGGTCCGCGCGAGCCGATGCAGCTTGGTGGCCGCCTCCGCCCAGTCTCCGGAGGCGAGGTCGAGCTGGGCCAGGCCCCACAGGCCGAGAGCAGAGGCGAGCCCCGCGCCGTGTGCCGCCGCTTCGTCGACGACTCGGTCGGTGTACTGCTCGCACGCCTTGGCGTCCCCGGCGAGCCCAGCGGTGAGCATCAGCATTCCCATGAGGTTACGGGCGCAGTTGAGTTGACCGGTCTCGCGGGCGAGCCGGAGCGCCTCGGTGGCGATGAGTGTCGCGGCGTCCGGTCCGCTCAGCCAGCATTCCGAGTAGGCGAGGTACTGCATGGCGTGCACCATGGTGGGCGTGTCACCCGCAGTGCGTGCCAGCGCCACCGCGCGCGAGGCGAGCGCACGAGCGCGGGTGTCGTCAGCGGCGAACAGCGCACCGTGGGAGGCGCAGGCGAGGAGCAGCGGGTCTTTCACCTCCGTGGCTGCGTCAGGTCGCTCACGGTCGACTCCCCCACCGTCGGGTCCCCCACGCAACCGGGCCACCGCGGCGGGCAGTCGTCCCTGGAACGAGTCGGCGACTCCGAGGAGAAAGTCGCCGGCGAACCGGATCTCCCCCTGATCCTGTTCCCGTGCGTGCTCGAGCAGGGCCAGTGCACGTCGTCCGGCCTGCACGGGCAAGGCCGCGTTCCCCGCGTGCAGGCCCGCCTCCCCTGCGGCGGCCAGCGACTTGACCGCGAGCGAGGGGTTGTCGGCGGCGAGCACCCCGGCGGCAGCCAGGAGCGTGTCGTACGCATCGGCTGCGGTGGTTTGGTGAAGGGAGATCAGGCCCTGCAGGTATGCCATGTGTCCGCGCAGGGACGTCTGATCCGCACCGACCAGGCGCGTGGCGCGCTCCAGAAGCCGGGCGGCGTGCCGCAGCCGCCCGGCCAGCCTGCTGTAGTCGGCAGCGGTGGCCAGGCGGCGTCCCCGGTGGCCCTCCTCCCCGGTCAGCTGGGCCGAGCGTTCCATCAGCGCCGCGGCGCGAGCCGGCTCTCCACCCCGCCGGGCCCGGGTGGCGTGGCGCTCCAGTTCGTCGGCCAGTTCGGCGTTGGTCTCCGACAGCAGGGCCGCTTCATGCCAGCAGCGACGATCGTCGTCAGTGTCGGCGAACGCGCGGGCCAACAATGCGTGAGCCCAGTGCCGTTCGGCCAGATGTGCCCCGTGATAGATCGCCCGGCGAAGGTCGGCGTGGCGGAAGGACACGGTGGTCGCCGACAGCGTGACCAAGCCTGCCTCCTCGGCGGATTTCAGGGCCGCCGGGTCGATTCCCGCCCGCCCGGCCATGCGGAGCAGGGAGAAGGGGTTCAGGAGCGGTTCGGTAGCCAGCAGCAACAGCAGCCGTCGGCAGTCGCCGGGAAGTCGCCGGAACCGAGTGAGACGGATGTGGATGAGCCGAGGTACGAGCGGTAGTGGATCGGGGAGTTGGGCGGGCTGGCTCAGCTGCGCCGGAGTCAGTGTGTGCAACAGCTCCAGCAGGACAAGGGGGTTGCCTCCGGCCGTGTGGACGAGTGACTCACGGACGGCGAGTGCCACCGGCGAGGGCTGGCACTCCGCAACCAGTCGCAGGCAATCGACGTCGCTCATGCCCGCGAGGTGCAGCACCGGCACACCTGGCATGAGCGCGGACGCCTCGCCGTCCGTCCCGGCCAGGATCAGCACCCGCGCGGTGCTGATCCTGCGGGCCACGAAACCGAGGATGTACCGGGACTCGGCGTCGACCCAGTGCAGGTCGTCGACGCTGATCAGTACCGGACGCCTGCCACCCGCCCTCGCCAGCAGCCCTAGTAACGCGTCTGCGACGAGCAATCGCTCGCGGGGCGGTGGGCTGCGCCCGAGCAACACCCGTTCCACAGCCTCGCGGGAGATCGGCGGGAGCCGGCGGAGGTCGGCGTCCAGCGGCCGGACCATTCGCTGTACCGCCCCGTACGCCAGGGTCTCCTCCGCTCGCACCCCGTCGGCGCAGATGGTGTGGAAGTCGTGTGCCAGGCGCGATGCGTGCCGCATCAGCGCGGTCTTCCCGATCCCCGGATCTCCGGTCAGCAGCAGTGCGCTGCCGCCTGCCCTGCGGCAGGCTTCGACGCTGTCCGCAAGCCGACGGCACTCGGCCTGTCTGCCGATGACTGTGTGCTCAGTGCCATACGTCACGAGCCCGCGCCCTCCAACTTGACGCCCTGTCAAGAATAATGATTATTCTTCCGCTCGTGCGCAACCCGCGGCGCACCTGAATCACCTCCGGTGAGGGACCGGCAGCGGCCGGGGGCCGGATGCCATCCGGTCCGGCTACGCTGGGGCCGTGGCAGAGCCCGATTCCCTCTCAACGCCGTCCAGTGCCTTGATCCGCGACCGGCTGATCGAAGCGGCAGTCCAGGAATTCGGTGAGCGGGGTTACGACCGGGCCCGGGTGCAGGATGTGGCACGCCGCGCGGGGCTCTCGACGGGGGCCATTTACGGCAACTTCCGTAACAAGGCCGACCTACTCGCGGAGGCGGTCGACCACGGTCTGGCAGCCGCGTCACGCAAGCTCGGCCAGGCAATGGACCGCGGTGCTGCCGCCGCCGAAGTGCTCGAAATGATCACAACCGACCTCTCCGATCCACGTCAACGCATGTGGGCACCCCTGATGATCGAAGCGCTCGCCGCTGGGCGCCGTGACGGCGAGGTGGCCCGCAGAGTCCACGCCGCCTTGCACGGGGCGGAGACCCGGCTCACGGACCTGGTCGCACGCGCCCAACAGGACGGCTCGCTCACCGCCGACATCGACGCCGCGGCCTTGGCCCGCCTGGTGCTCTGCGTGTCCATAGGCGTGGACGTTCTCGCTGCTCTGAATGTGACAAGCCCGGACCGCGACGCCTGGACATCCTCGATGCACCGCGTGTTCGCCGGGCTGACCACCGCCGGCGTACTCGCGGATCAGCACCGCCGCGAAACAATCTTCGAGCCCGGGGTCACCGGGGGCACCGCCACGGATCGGTGAAGTCACCAGTCCTGCGCCGGCCGGGCCCGCCCATGACCGAAGAAAAATGCTGGTCAGCAACTCGCCGGGAAGTTCACGGCCTCTGATGCCATGTGATGTCCGTTGACAAGTGGAAGGGCGGACGTCACTCTTCCGGAGAACCGCAGCCAGGTCATATCGGTGACCTCACCGCATTCGACACGGCCCACCGGCCACGCGTCGAGATGAGAACTCGACCGCGACAATCGAACGCGAGTGTCGGCATATTCGACAGCACGCTGGAGCAGGAGATCATCCAGCAGGCCGAGTCGAATCGAGGGCGAATTCCGCGTTTTGCTGCTTTCAGACACGGACCGGCAAAACCATGCGCGGTCCAACGCATCGGCACTTCCCATGTCTGACGCCCCTTCCCCCAAGGAGGAAATTGTGTCTCTGCGAAGTCTCCCGTTCACCGTCGGCATCGCCACAGCATTAGTGGTTGGCGCAATACCAGCCGCCGGCGCCGTCAACCTGCCCTCCGCCGCCGGGCAGAAGACCGCGCCGGCCGGGCAGCAGGCCTCCGCCCCGCAGACCACGACCGTACGGTACGGGCCGTTCACCATCCCCGCCGCAACCGATGACGACCACGGGACCACCGGCAACCGGCTCAAGTTCGGGATCCAAAAGCCGTGCGACAACTGCTTCATTACTGGCTTCAAGCCCAATCTCGTCTACGCCGACGGGTCGAATGCGAACGTCAACACCGGTCCGATGCTGCACCACGTGGTATTGGGCACCCACCGCAGAAGCGATGTCGTATGCAAGGGCCCTCAGCGCCTCTTCGCCTCCGGAAACGAGCGGGTGGAAAGCATCCTGCCATCCGGATACGGCGTCAAGGTCGGCCGGGAGCGGTGGAACATGGTCTACGACCTGATGAACCACGTACCCCAGGACAAGACCGTCTACATTTCCATCACGTTCACCCATGAGCCCGCGGCCGGGTCCTCGCTCAAGCCGGTCACGCCGATCTGGATGGACGCCGGAGGCTGCCTCGGCAGCGTGTACGACGCTCCCGAGGGCGTCAGCGAAAAGACCCGGCGGTGGCGGTCCAGCATTTCCGGAGACCTCGTCCATATGCGCGGCCATCTCCACCACTCCGGCCGCTCCGTGCGGACCGAGAACCTCACCACCGGCAAGCCCCTGTGCACCGTCGTGGCGGAGGAGGGCGGCAGCCCCGAGTTCATCGACCCCCACGGACACAAGGAGATCTCGGACATGCCGCCCTGCAGCGGCAAGCCACTGGGAACGATCAACCGGGGTGATGTCCTGCAGATCACGAGCAGGTACGAAATCAACGGTCACTCGCACGACAACGTGATGGGGATTATGGCCGGTTGGGTGGCCGAGCACTGATCCGAGCGGACGAAGCCGTCGGGCGGGCCGGTTCCCGGCCCGCCCGACCACCACCACCGTCAAGAGGTGATCTGATGAACCTTGATCGGTTCCGCGGACCGGTGCTCGCACTGTTCCGCATCGTGACGGGCCTGCTGTTCCTCCTCCACGGCATGGCCTCGCTGTTCGGGGTGTTCGGCGGCAGCCGCGGTACCGGACACGGGGTCGAGTTCGGCGCATGGCCCAGTTGGTGGGCCGCGCTCATCCAGTTGGCCTGCGGCGGGTTCGTACTCGCGGGACTGTTCACCCGCAGCAACGCGACCATCGCATCCGGCTCGATGGCCTATGCGTACTTCGTGGTACATCAGCCGGTTGCGCTGCTACCGCTGGAGAACGGCGGCGAGCCGGCGGCGATCTACTGCTGGGCGTTCCTGCTCATCGCCGTACTGGGACCGGGCAGCTGGGCCCTCGATTCGCTGATCCGCCGCTCTCGCGGCGACGACAGCCGGGCCCACACCCCCACCGCGACCCGTCGCGCTGCTGCGTGACCGGCCCGGCTGCCGCGCCGTGAATTCACGCGGGACACGAAGCACTACGGCGACCGGCTGGTCTACGAGGCGCTGGGGAGCAGCAGCGCCCGCCCCAAGACTCAGGGGCGGGCGCTGCCGTGTTCGGCACAGATCATCAAGATCGGAGGGATGCTCCGCACTGGTCGGATACCTGGAACACCGTCTCCGTGGCGACAGGCGCGGCCCATACGCGGATTGGAGGTCAGATCGTGCTGGGAGACGCTGATCCACCCGGGGTTGAAGAAGATCGCGGTGGCCCGGTTCTGGCCCTTGCCGCGCTCCTTGCCGCGCGGGTTGATCGCGGACCACATCTTTCACTGGCCCCCGTTCGTACGCCCTCACCCATGCGCTGCATGGGAAAGTTCGTGAACAGCGTCGTGCACTTGTCGGCCGACGCGCAGCGGCCTACCTCGTAGACGCTGGTGCCGCCGAGACGGCCCCAGCCGCCGGTCTTGGTCATCGAGACCGTCTGGTCCCAGGTCAGGGAGTCGTTCTTGGCGACGACATGGCTGATCGACACGTAGGAGAGCCGCCCGACGAGTTGCTCTCGATCTCATCGGCGAACCGGTCGAGGATCTGGAACTCGCCGTGGTTCCCGCGTGGTCGGACGCGACCATCTTCAACGTCAGGTCGCCAAAGTGGAACTGGATCCGAGTATCTTCCTTGATCAGTCCGCGGCCTTCCTGTGCCTACCGGGCCCACTGTCGGTCGGTGTATCGCTCAGGGAACGGGCTGGTGATCTTCTTCGTCGCCATGATGCCTCCACGGACACCGGCTCATACCCCTGGTGTGATGCCGATCGTTCCCGTGCCCGCCGCCCCGCGAGGACGGCGAGAGTGTAGCGCGGCGAAGGTTCTTGAGGGTGAGAGATGCTGTGGCCGTGTCGCTGAGGGTTGGCCGGGGGATACGCTACGTAAACGTTCAACGAGCGGGATCGCCGATATGCATGGCTGCACCGTGCCGGGAGGGAAACGGGTGGTCACGGATCAGACCGACACTCAACGGGTGGCGTTCCGGGCGGCAGCCCGGGGACAGGGTGAGCGGGGCGTGCGGACCATGTCGAGAACTCTTGAGCGAGACACTGAACTGGTTGTTGCTCGGGTGGCGTTGGATGCTGTGACCGGCCGTTCGGCGACGGACTCGGTAGGCCATGCCGAGCGCCGCGGCGGGCTGCTGGCCTTTACCGGGCCCGCTGGAGGGGGCAAGACAACCCTGCTGGACGAGGTGCGCCGGCTCGCGGCCGAGCGTGACTGCACCGGGCTCTTTGCGAAGGGCGGGGAGCAGGAGCACGGCCTCGCCTTCCATGTGGTGCGGCAGTTGTTCCAGCCGCTGCTGGCCTCGTACGCCGAGAGCGAGCGCCGGGAGATGCTGGGCGACTGGTACGGGATTGTCGGTCCGTGTGTCGGGCTGTGTCCTCCCCCGGCGGACGGCGCAGCGCCGGATCCCCAGGGTGTGCGGGACGGTCTGGACTGGGTGCTCACCCATGTGGCGGTGCGGGGCGGCCCGTTGCTCCTGGTCGTCGATGACCTTCACTGGGCGGACGCGGAGTCCCTGGCGTGGCTGACGTCCTTCGCAGGGCGGGTGGAGGAACTGCCAGTGCTGGTGGTTGTCGCCTACCGCCCGGACGAACTGCGCGAGGCTGCGAGCGCGTTCAGCGACATGGCCGAGCGGAACCGGGTGCGTCCGCCGCTGGACCTGGCGCCACTGAGCCCGGGCGCGGTCGCGGACCTGGTGCGCGACGGCCTGGGCGCCGAGGCCGATGACGACTTCTGTCAGGAAGCCTGGCTGGTCACCGGCGGCAACCCGTTCGAGACGGTCGAGCTGGCGGCGAAGGTGCGCGACCGACAGTTGGTTCCCACCCGGGAGAACGCCGGGGCGTTGCGGCACCTGGCTGCCGAGACCTGGGGCCGTGGCCTGGTAGACCGGCTGGGGCGCTTGGGCACGGGCGCGGTGCGGCTGGCCTGGTCGGTTGCCGTCCTGGGTTCGGAGGCGGCTTCAGGACTGGCCGCATCCCTGGCGGCGCTTGGCCAGGCAGAGGCCGCCGAAGCGGCGGATATGCTGCGGGCCGAGCGGATTCTGACCTACGGCCCGACGCTGGAGTTCGTGCATCCGCTGATCGCGACGGCTATTCATCGGGCGATCCCGCCCGGGATCCGTGTGGCGCTGCACGGCAAGGCCGCCTGGGAGCTTGTCGAGTCGGGTCACGGTCCGGCTGCGGCGGCGCGGCATCTGCTGGAGACGCAGCCGGAGGGTGACCCCTGGGCTGCGGAGCAGCTGTGCGACGCGGCCCGGGAGTACCTGGGCCGGGGCGCTCCGGAGGCTGCCCGACGCTGTCTGGAGCGCGCTTTGCTCGAGCCTCCGCCCGCGGGGCTGCGGGCCAGAGTGCTGTATGAACTCGGTTCTCCTGCGCTGCTGCAGGATCCGGTGGCGACGGTGAACCATTTGCAGGCCGCGCTGGAGGAGCCGGATCTGCCGCCGGAGCTGCGGCAGAGCATCGTGATCCGGCTCATGCGGGCGCTGGCGTACTGCGACCGGCTCACCGATGCCTCGGACGTGGCGATTCGGGAGTCCCGTATCGCCACGGACTCGCGTGTGCGCCTGCGCATGCTCATGGAGCACTTCATGGCGGCGGGGTTCACCTCCAACGACCGGGAAGCCCCGGTCCTGTCGCGTCGGCTCACCCAGCTCACCAAGCGGCTGTCCGGTCGGAGTCGGACCGAGCGTTACCTGTTCGGGCTGCGTGGGTGGGATGCGATGGTGCGCGGCGAGCCGGTGACGACCGCGTTGGAGTACGCGCACCGGGCGCTGGGGCCTGGGGAGATGAGCTGGACGGATGAGGAGTGGAGTTTCGAGGTCCCGTCGCTGGTGGCCCTCACCTTCTTGTACTGCGACCGGGCGGACCGGGCCGAGGAACTGTACGCGGGAGCCATCGCGCAGTACGAACGCCAGGGCTGGCGCGGGGTGCACCTCGCGCTCGGTTACAGCCTGCTCGGCTACATCCGCTTCTGGAAGGGGCAGCTCACCGACGCCGAGGACTTCGTTCGCGCCGGGCTGCAGTTGGCCGACCGGCTGGGGCCGGCCGGCACCCACGCGCAGTGGTACGCGGTCGCAGGCCTGATCGAAATCCTGGTGGCCCGCGGGGAGTTCGCGGCCGCCCAGGAACTGGCTGCACACCGTCGGTTCGGCAAACCGTTCCCCTTGGCTGTCACACTTCCCGACGCCCAGACCGTGCAGGGTGAACTGCTGTTGGCGCGGGGCATGGACAAGGAAGCCGCCGAGGAGCTGTCCGAGGTGGGCCGGCGCCTTGACCTGCGCGGTATGCGCAACCCCGCCTGGTGCCCATGGCTGCCTCACCTGGCGCTCGCCTCCCGGACGACGAACGCCGCGCGAGCGCTGGATCTGGCGCAGGACGCGCTGCGGCGCGCCGAGCGATTCGGCACGGCGACGGCCGTGGGCCAGGCGCTGCGTGTGCTCGCCCTGGTGACCGAGGGGCCGGAGGGCATTGCACTGCTGCAACGGGCCGTCAGCGTGTTGGACGTGGCGCCCTCGTCGTACGAGCTCGCGCGCGCTCTGGTCGAGCTCGGCAGCGCTCTGCGCCGTGCCGGCCGCCTTGCAGAGGCCGCCCATCCCCTGCACCAGGGAGTGGACCTGGCCGGTCAGTGCGGGGCAGCAGGCGTTGCGGCGCAAGCCCGCGACGAACTGGTCGCCGCAGGGCTGAGACCGCGCCGCTTGGACATGGCGCTGCACGTGTTACCCCAGCAGAGCGCATCTACGTAGTCAGGGGCGCACGTTGGGCGCTGTGCGCGGTGGGCGTGCACCACCTCGTGAGAGGTGAGCCCCCCAGCAGGGCGATGCTTCGGCTTCCCCGAGCACTGGGGAGCGACAACTATGAGTAGTGTCATATCACTTACCTTCCGCTTCTCCTCGTCTCACTCCCTGGGAGGGAGTCCATGCCCGCTGCTGCGGCACGTGCCGAGGACTACTCCGGGACCGCCCTCACCGATGCCGTGCCGGACCTGATGGGGATCCGGCAGGCCGTCAACGCCGTGCTCGCGGAACCTCTGGCGGCCAAGCGTCGCTCCGCGAGGCCACCGCTCCAGAAGCTCATCAACACCTTGGACGGATTCCTCTTCACCGGCGGCAAGCGGATTCGCCGCTGCCGGTCTGTCCGCCCTCGACCGCGTCCCCTTCCCCGAGGCGGCCGCCGCGGCCTTGCGTCAACTCGCTTACGCAGCCTCTACGAGGACATCATGACCGAGTTCTTCCTGCCCGAACTGCCCCGGCTGCTGCCGGTGGCCTACCACCCCAAGGCCGCACAGATCGAGTTCCGGTCCAACGGCTGGGTGCGCCGCCGACTCGACAGCTGCTTCGCGAACGAGCAGGACCTGCTGTCCTTCCTGCGCCAGCGGAACGGGCTGTACGGACCACTGACCGTGCCGGGCGCCGATGAGCAGCGGGCGCTCGACGTCGCCGACTGGTACCAGTACGTCACCGTCATCGACAGCTCCGTCTCGGACCGCTCGGCGCTGGGCGCCGATGAGGCCGATGCCCGCGCGGTGTTCACCGGCATCATGGCCGACTTCCACGGCGGAGGAGACGGGAACGAGGAACTCCCGTACGGGCTGGCGGGCAAGGACCTGTGGCGACGCATCAGCCCCGGGCTCACTCCCGCGCAGATCCAGCGGTTCGCCGAGACTCTGGAAGCCTTTCTGCGCGGGTGCGCCACCGAGATCCGCTTCAAGCTGACGGACCGAGTGCCGGACTACGAGACCTGCATGACCGTGCGCCTGGACAGCTTCGGCTGCGACTTCATCCGGCTGATGACCGAATACGCGGCGGGCGTCGACATGACCGCATACGACGCGCTGCTCGCGGACGTGCACACGCACGCCATGCGACAGATGATCACCGTCAACGATCTGCTGTCCTGGCGCAAGGAGCACGCCGAGGAGGACAAGATGACGCTGGTCCGCGTGCTCATCGAGCGCGAGGGACTCGGTCTGCAACAGTCGGTCGACCGGCTATGTGAGCTGGTGGAGCACCATGAGAGGGCCTACCTCGCGGCACGGGATCGCCTGCTGCGCGGCCCGCACGGCACGCGCGCGGACATCCGCACCTATCTGAACGGACTGGACCATGTCATCGGTGGCAGCCAGGAGTTCGAATACCTCACCCCTCGCTACTTCGGCGACGGCTACGTCTGGGACGGCTCCACCTCAGGCTGGATCAGCCTCACGGCTCCCGTCACCCGGTTCCGGCCACGTCCCGGCACCGATGCCGATACCGAGGGCGATACAGAGCCCGAACGCAGCACAGGCCGCCGGGCACCATCCTTAACGAGGAGCTGAAGCGTTGGCAGCAACCGGACACACGCGGCCGAGCACCTGCCTGTCGGAACCCGGCATTGCTGCGCCGACGACAGGCGCCGCTCCCGGCCGGCTCCCCGTCCTCGGCCATGCGATACCTCTGCGGCGCCACCCGCTGGAGTTCCTCTCCGCCCTGCCCGCCCGCGGCGACCTGGTCAAGGTGCGTCTCGGCCCTCACCGGGCGTACATGGTTTGCCAACCCGAGCTCGTACAGCAGGTCCTGCTGGACCCGCGTACCTACGACAAGGGCGGCCCCCTGTTCGACAAAGTCCGACCGCTCGTGGGCAACGGTCTGTTCACCTCCGGCTGGGCGGAGCACCGGGTGCAGCGCCGACTGGTGCAGCCCGCTTTCCATCCCAGCCGGATGGCGTCGTACGTCGCCATGATGTGCGAAGAGATCGAAGGGACCCTCGGTGCATGGCAGGAGGGCCACGCCATCGACCTCAACACCATCCTGCACGCGCTCACCGTCCGCGTCACCACACGAACGCTGTTCTCGACCACGATCAGCGGTCGGGCCGTTGCCGAAGTACAGCACTGTCTGCCCATCATCCTCAGAGGCATCTACAAGCGCATGGTCGCGCCGATCGGTCTGCTGGAAAGACTCCCCACCCCGGAGAACAGACGTTTCGACCAGGCGCGCGCACGGCTACGCGCGGTCATCGACGAGACCGTTCAGGGCTGCCGGAGCGCCGGGACCGACAACGGGGACCTACTGTCGATCCTGATCGGTGCTCAGGACGAGGAGAGCGGCGAGCGTTTCACCGACGACGAGATCCGGGACCAGGTCATGACGCTGCTGATCGCCGGCACCGAGACCACCGCGAGCGTCCTGGCCTGGGCCTTCCACCTTCTGGGCCGACAGACCGAGGCCGAGCAGCGCTTGCACGACGAAGTCGACCGCATCCTCGGCGGCCGGCTGCCTGCCTTCCACGACCTGCCCGTCCTCGACTACGCCCGACGCATCATCATCGAAACCCTGCGCCTCTACCCTCCCGCCTGGCTACTCACCCGTGTGGCCACCGTCGAGACCGAACTTGCCGGACACCGGCTGCCACCCGGCACAACCATCCTGTTCAGCCCGTACGTCCTCGGCCGCAACCCCCAACTCTTCCCCGACCCCGAGCGCTTCGATCCCGATCGGTGGCTTCCCGAGCGGGCATCATCCGTGCCGCGCGGGGCGATGGTCGCCTTCGGCGCGGGCAGCCGCAAATGCATGGGTGACACCTTCGGCCTGGCCGAAGCGACCCTCGCGCTTGCCGCCGTCGGTGCGCGATGGCAGCTCCGGCCCGCACCTGACACGACGATCCGGCCGAAGCCGGAGGCGGCCCTGAACACCGGTCCCCTCCTCATGCTCCCCCGGCGCCGCCACCCGGCGCCCCGCAGGCGCGCGCAACCCTGATACCGAAGGCCGGGCGGAACGGTGCCCTTGCCGAAAACCTCATCCACCCAGGTGGGGAAGGAGTGTGCTGGAGTACGGGATCTCGACGGCGGTCGCTCCAGCCAGCGGTCAGCCAGTAGTTCGGCCCGACCACACCGCGCACGCCATCTCCTACCGTCTCCCTACCCGACCCCCTCATGACTGCTATATACAGATCTACACCTTTCTTAGCCTGCCGGGTCGGGTACTCCAGCCGGCTCTCTCACAGCTCCCCCCGGAGCCGCAGAAACCGAACGAGCGCATGCCCGCCCCGCCCCACCGCGACTTCCGCCTGCAAAGGCTCCGTGACCGGCCGCACTTGGCCGAGCTCTGGGCCGGTGCTGACGGGGCCAAGACGATCCGCCACGGCAGCGGCGACCGCCCTGCGGTGCAGGCCACCGGCGCCATCACGCCGGAACACCGCCGACCGCCAGCAATTCGCCGACGACCTGCAGAGCGCCCTCAAATGCCACACGATCAACGACCAGGTCTTCGGCGCACCACCCGGAAAATGGCGCTCTGCCAGGTGCAGGTCACGAGGGACTGCGGGCTCTCGCCGGACCCCCTGTCGCGATGAGCGCCGCAACCCGGTGGCGTGTCCCGCTCGGATTAATCAGAGGCCGAAGGTGTTAACCGCAGGGTCCCCTGGGGAACCCGAGACCCGTCGGTCCGGACCCTCCGGATGGGCATCGGGAGACACCGCGAAGGAAGGTTGTGGCGCTGTGGGACACGGTGGCGACGTCATCGATGAGCTGACCTCCGATCACCGGGAGGTCGATGAGTTGTTCGAACGAATCCAGGCGGCCACACCCCGGAACTCCGAACGCAAGCGGCTTGTGGATCAGCTGACCATTGAGCTGGTGCGGCACTCGGTCGCCGAAGAAATGCATCTCTACCCGGCCGTCCGCAAGCACCTCACCGGCGGCGACACCATCGCGAACAAGGAAATCGCCGACCACGCCAGGGTCGAGGAGCTGTTGAAGGACCTCGAAGGCCGACAGGCCGACGACGAGAACTTCGACCAGCTCGTGGCCTCGCTGAAGACCGAGGTCACCGCCCACGTCCAGGACGAGGAGACCCACCTCTTCGTCCAACTGCGCCAGGCGTGCAGCGAGGAGACGCTGGAGGAGCTGGGCGAGAAGGTCCGTCGTGCGAAGAAGACCGCACCCACCCGGCCGCATCCCAGCGCCCCGGACACCCCGCCCGCCAACAAGCTCCTCGCTCCCGGCGCCGGCCTGGTCGACCGGGCCCGCGACGTGATCACCGGCCGCGGCAAATAAGCCGCCCCGGGCGGCCCACCCCAGCGAAAAGGGTGAACAGCAATGCCTGCAGGCTCCAGCCCCAGGCGTGAGCGGCATCGACCGCGCGAGAAATCATGACCCCCGGTACCGAGTGCATCGGCGCTGAGGAAACCGTCCTCCAGGCCGCCGAGAAAATGACCCAGCTCGGCGTGGGTACGCTGCCGATCTGCGGAACCGACAACAAGCTCGAAGGGATGCTCACCGACCGGGACATCGTGGTGAAGGTCCTCGGCCAGGGGGAGGACCCTGCCCAGACCAAGGCCGGGCAGCTGGCGCAGGGCGAGGCCGTAACCATCGGCGCCGACGACGACGCCGAAGAGATCCTGGCCACCATGACCCAGCAGTCCGCCGCCTGCCCGTCATCGACGGGCACGACCTGGTCGGCATGGTCGCCCAGGCCGACGTCACCCGCGCCCTGCCCGACCCGCAGGTCGGTGACCTCCTCAACGCCCTCTCGACCGACTGACACCCAAGGAAACAACCCGATTAGGGCCTCGGCGCGTATGTGACGTCCCCTTGCTCTCCTCCCACTTTCGTTGCCGGCGGGGAATCCGGCTCGTCGCGACCGGTTTCCTCCCGGGGCCCCTGGTTACTCGAGGTCTCTCGAGGGGATCGGGTGCGATGGAAGGCAGGGGCATGACCAGATTCGGTTACTTCCTGGTGTCCGAGGAATTCGGGCCCGCCGACCTGCTGGAACACGCCCGGATGGCGGAGCAGGCCGGATTCCAGGCATTGTGGATCTCCGACCACTACCACCCGTGGAACGATGCCCAAGGCCACAGCCCCTTCGTCTGGTCGGTCATCGGTGGCCTCTCGCAAGCGGTGTCGCTGCCGGTGGAGACGGCGGTGACCTGTCCCAGCCTGCGCACCCACCCGGCTGTCGTGGCCCAGGCCGCCGCTACCTCGGCCGCGATGTTCGAGGGACGCTTCCGGCTGGGCGTCGGCACCGGCGAGGCACTGAACGAGCACATCTTCGGCGATGCCTGGCCCCGCACCTCGGTGCGGCTGGACAATGACCTGCGGTGACGAAGCCGACCAGCACATCGGGGCGCTGCGGGCCTACGTCGACGCCGGCTTCGACACCGTCTACGTGAGCCAGATCGGCCCCGGGCAGCGCGGATTCTTCGACTTCTACCGCACCAAGGTGCTGCCTCAGCTCACCGGGATGTGACCCCACCGCTCGCCCGCCCGCGCCGCAGCGAACCTTTGCGGCACAGCAGAAGGGAGGCACATGATGTCCGATCTCCGTGGTCTGTCCGGCGTGATCACCGGGGGTTCCCGCGGGCTCGGCCTGCTCCTTGCCAAAGAGCTGGGCCGGCGAGGCTGCGAGGTGACCGTGGCCGCCCGCGATCGGCACGAGCTGGACGAGGCAGAGCAGCTGCTGCGCACCACGTACGGGGTGCAGGTGCACACGGCGGTCTGCGACGTACGCGACCAGGCGGCCGTACGCGCTCTCCTGGCCGAGGTAGCGGCGCGCAGCGGCAGTGTCGACATCGTCGTCGGCAACGCGGGCACCATCCAGGTCGGTCCGGTGGATCCAGTGGGTGCGGAGGAGTTCCGGGAAGCCATGGAGACGATGTTCTTCGGGGCCTTGTACACCTCGCTCGAAGCGCTGCCCTATTTGCGTCGCAGCTGGGTCGGTGGCCGGCTCGCGCTGATCGGATCGATCGGCGGACTGTTCGCCGTTCCCCATCTTCTCCCGTACTCGTGTGCGAAGTCGGCCATCGCGGCGCTGGCAGAAGGCCTGCGTGAGGAACAGAACCGGCACGGCGTCAGCGTCACCGCGGTGCACCCCGGGCTCATGCGCACGGGTTCGCATCTGCACGCACGCTTTGCCGGTGATGCCGACCGGGAGTACGCATGGTTCTCGTCGCTGGCCGGACTCCCCCTGCTGTCGATGGATGCCGAGCGGGCCGCGGAGCGCATCGTGCAGGCCATCGAGCGCCGCCGCCCCCGGCTGGTCCTCACGCCCGCCGCGCGTCTCGGAGCCAAGGCGCACGGCCTCGCACCTGTGCTCGTGACCCGGATGAACTCGGCAGTCGCCCGGCTGCTGCCGGCCGCGGCTGAGGGGACGCCAGGCGGAACGGTGGAGGGTTCCGCGGTCGCCGAAACCGGACACGCGGCCCGGACGCGGCTCGTCGCCCTATGCAGCCGTCTCAACACCCGTGCCGCGGACCGGTTCAACCAGCACGCCGCGTGACGCCTCCGGCTCGCAGGCGCCCGCTGCAGCGGTAGGAGCCCATACGGTGGTCGGGCCCTGGCTGCATGCCGTCGGTATCGCCCGGGGGGGATCCCGCTGGACCTGCGCTCATGGTCAAAAGCCCCGGTCAGGCTCTCGCACCCTACTCGGTGTCCATCAGAACGCAGGGGCGGACGGGAACAGGTCGCAGACGGCAACTCCCCGTTCCACGAGGCTGCCCATGATCAAGCGCTGGTTGTGCTCGCGGACACTCGTGACCATTCGATAGGGAGATTTGCTGCACAGTAGGTCCCGGAGGAGCCGGCCGTCGGGGCTGACCGACAAGACTCTGACGGTGGACCGCGGGCGGGGGCGGAACTTCCTGACGACGGTCCACGCTGCCCATCTGAACACGGGGGAAGCGCGGTGCAACCAATCCACACTCGCCTCGCGCGGTCCGGCCAGGGCAACCCAGAACAGCCCGCCGGGGCTCCGCGAGATGTTGTCGGGAAAGCCCGGCAGGTCGCGGATGAGGGTGTCGTGCCGGCCGGCTTGGGGTCCGGCCAGCCAGAAGCGGCTGAGCCGGTAGGCACCGCTCTCCGCGACGGTCACGAAAGACTCGTCCGCGGCCAGCGCGACTCCGTTGGCGAACTGCAGCCCGCTCAGCAGCACCTCCGGATCACCGCCGGGCCGCAGGCGCAGAAGCTGTCCGGCCCCGGATTGCTCCAGAATGTCACCCAGCCAGTCTTCGAGGCCGTAGCGATGGCTGGAAACGCTGAAGTAGATCGTGCCGTCAGCCGCCGCCGCGACATTGCTGCAGAACCGCAGAGGAGCGCCCTCCACCTCATGGGCGAGCACCCGCACAGCCCCGTCTCCTGGGTCCACTTGCAGCAGGCCGCGCCAGGCGTCGCACACGAGCAACCCACCATCGGCTGTGGTCTCCAGGCCGAGCGGTCTGCCTCCCGTATGCGCGATGACCTCGGAACGATCCAGCTGGCCGGCCTCTGACAGGCTCACACGCAGGATCGTTCCGTCTGCAAGCCCCGCCAGTATCCGGCCCTCCGCATCGACCGCCACATCCTCCGGCCCCTCTGCGCCAATGGCGACCACGCGCAGCTCAGGCAGCGGCTCTGCCGCCACCTTCCCGCGGCGAAGACGCGTCGTAAGACTCACGACGCCTTCCGGGCCTTGGCCGCCCTGATGCACCGCGTCATCTCCTCGGCATAGGGCAGGGCCACGAAGGCACCGATGGCCGGCCCCAGACACGTCAAGTAACGGACCGACAGCGGGTCCTGCTCGGGCAGCAGCTTCCAGTCCTCGGCGTTCCTTCCCCCGCGCACTGCGGCGCGGACCTGGTCCCAGTGCAGACAGGACGTGAACGCCATCGCCGACAGCGGCAGGACCTCCAGGAAACTGTGGATGTGCTGTTCCACCGGCCCTACCTGCCGCTCGTCGGTCGCCAGGCTGACACCCCACAAAGCCGTAGCGCAGCGCCTGTTGGTGTCTTCGACGTCCACCGGGCTACGGGAGACGGAGAGGTCGCGGGGTTGCCGCCAGTGCCGCCAGGCACGCACTACGGGGCTACGGAGAAGAGCCGTGTCGCCTCCAGAGTCAGTCGGCCGAGAGTTCTTCAACCTGGGCCGCACGTGCGCTTCCGCCCTCCGGCTTCCAGGGGGCACCAATGGCGGCGGCTGCACAGACTCCTTACGTCCTTCCCGGCGAGCACCAGTCCGATGAGTACCCCCTCGAATGGAGGCAACACACGCGGTCTTGAGCCACCTGGGCATACGGACTTCCAGGGCGGGGGCCCATGCTGCTCGGCCGACGCCGAGGCAACGGCTCATCTCGTTCGCGGACAACCCCGCGCGACCACAGCCCTCATGGGCAGGCCCTCCTCCCACTGATCTCGGTGGATGGGACGGGGTCGATCAAAGGTCGTGAAACGATCTCGAGAAGGATCGAGGGCGACCTGATGGGAACGCAGTAGGAGGGGGAGGCGCGTTGAGGCCGATACCGGGATGGGCCGTCGACCTGTTCGCCCTGGTCGCCAGAGGCGGTAGCTCGGACAGGCCCAGCCGATGCCCCGCGCAACAGGCGGAGCCGTCACCGGCGGCGGGTGCGCAACCGCTCCAGGCAGGTCGATGGCGCGATCGGCAGCTCCCGGGCAAGGTCACGGTTGGTCCGCCGACCATCTCCCTGCAGAAGCCGTACTAGCAGCGAATTAAGTTCATCCATGAATGCTTTCTATCCTAATCTGCCGAACTAAATTCGCTATCTCAGTCAACATGCCATCCATCCGCTAACCTATCGCTCGATACGCCGGTCATGTTTCGATCAATGATCCACTACTCGTTAACCAAAGGAGGTGACACGTACTCGGTCAACGGGGTCCCAAGCTCGCGGCGATTGGTTCCGTGCTCCTGGCCGCGTTGCTCTGGAGCAGCTCGTACGCGGTCACCAATCGGGTCCTCGCAGACGTTGGGCCGCTGACCATCGGCGGTTGATCCGATTCACCATGGCAGCTGCCGTGCTCTTCGTCATGGTCCGTCTCCGTCCCGGTCGCGTCACGCGGCCAGATGCCCGCCAGCGCCGGATGATCTACCTGAGCGGACTACTGGGCATCACTGCCTACTTCATCCTCGAGAACATTGGCGTCCAACTCTCCACTGCCGCCGACCCATCCATCATCGTGACGACCTATCCGCTGATGACCATGTTTGTGGAACTGCTGATCCTCCGGCACCCCATCTCGCTGCTTCGAACCTGCGCCGTACTTCTAGCCGGCGCCGGAGCGACGCTGGTCGTTCATAACGGTGTCGTCGTAGGCGGCGCCACTCGTCGGGTGCTTCCCACCTCCTGAAAGGCGAGCGAAGTGAAGAATGTCCTGCTCGTTGAACTGTCCGTTTTCGAGCGGATGACACCGCTGGC
The DNA here is from genome assembly GCF_040609575.1 of Streptomyces sp. NPDC004647. Classification (NCBI taxonomy): domain Bacteria; kingdom Bacillati; phylum Actinomycetota; class Actinomycetes; order Kitasatosporales; family Streptomycetaceae; genus Streptomyces; species Streptomyces sp. NPDC004647. The sequence goes on from NZ_JBEXKU010000009.1 coordinate 31,372, forward strand.
CTCCGGTTACCTTCAGGCGTATGCCATGACGGATTCGGTGATTCGCAGCGAGTATCGGTTCGAGCGGTATACGGCTGTCGCCAAGACACGCCCGGCCGATATCATCCGGGACCTGGTCGGGTCAGCTGCCGATGTGTACGCGTTCAGCTGCTACGTATGGAACATGGGCCTGGTGAGGTCTGCTGTGGATGCCATCAGGCAAGCAAGGCCGCATGCGCAGATCATCCTTGGCGGCCCTCAGGTGATGTCGCAGGCCCATCGTTACCTCAGTCGGACCGATGAACTGACTGTTATCTGCAACGGAGAAGGTGAGATCACCTTCACGCAGTACCTTCTTGCGCTGACCGACTCCAGTTCGCGACTCCACGAAGTCAATGGTCTCAGCTTCTACCATGACGGCGAATTGGTGACGACCCCGAAACAACCGAGGATCAGCAACCTGGATGACGTTCCCTCGCCATTCCTGACAGGAGTCTTCGACTCCGCTTACAGCGTCGCCATATTGGAGACAAACCGCGGTTGCCCCTACCACTGCGGGTTCTGCTTCTGGGGTGCCGCCACGAATGACCGGGTGCACCGTTTCGACGAGCAGCGGGTCCGTGACGAAATCAAATGGATAGCCAAGAACGAGATACTTTTCCTCTTCATCGCCGACGCGAATTGGGGAATGCTGAGCCGGGATGTTGACATCTCTCAGCACGTCACGAATTGCGCAAGCGACCACGGGGCGCCGAACGTCGTTTACTTCTCTGCGGCGAAAAACAAGCCGCAGGCGGTCACAAAGATCACCAGCATCTTTCAGGACGCAAACCTCATCGCCTCGCAGCCGGTGTCGCTGCAGACCCTTGAGCCGAGCAGCCTTGATCTGATCTCTCGCTCGAACATAAAGCTGAGCGCCTTCGCTACGATCCAAGAAGATCTGCGCGAAAAGCAGATCAGCTCCTACGTTGAACTCATCTGGCCATTGCCAGGGGAAACCCTCGATTCTTTCAAGCGCGGCATTGGCACGCTGTGCGAGAACGAGGCGCAAACAGTGATCGCGTACCCTCACTTGCTCCTCAACAACACCCCCATATTTCATAGTGCAGAAAAAATGGGGATAGTAAGCCGGCCAGCCGGAGGAGGAGCCGCAGAAGCCCAGGTTGTCATTGGCACGAAAGAAGCTTCCGTAGAGGACTTCGTCGAGGGCATGTATTATTTCTACGCCTTCCATGCTCTGCATAATACGCGCAGCCTCCGGACGGTAAGCCGCTACCTGGTGAGGCAGTTGGGGATTGAATACCAGGACATCTTCTTTGCCTTCGCTGAATTCTTGCGCCAGCAAGGAGAAGATGACCCGATCCTCTCGTACATGGAACGCTCCATCCGAGATGCCGATTATTACGATGTAAATAACTACGGCCTCTTCATTCATTCCGTGTTGCACGAGTACAGGGAGGTTTTCGCCGATCATGTGCGCCGCTTCGCGCAGGGCCAGGACTGGTGGGACGACGGCAAGGTGCGAGCCTTGTTCGAGATCGACCTTCTGAACCGTCCCTACATGTACAGCAATACGCCCATGGACGTGCACGCTGAAGGCTTCCAGGCGCTCCGCCTCCTGGACCGCGGTACACGCAGCTATACAGTGCAGGTCCCAACGGAATACATGACGGATCTGACCGACGCGGTCAAGATTCAGACGATGCCGGCGGATGGCATATTCATGGTTGATCACAAGCGGCTGCAATATCCATTCATGCCGAACCAGAGTCGTGACCACAGCGGCTCCTACTGCCATGGAATGATTGAGAAGGTCGGGAACGTCATGCCGTTGTGGCTGCCGGCCTCGCCGGTTAAATCATTTGGCGAGAAAGGACTGAACGTCCATGCCGAAATCTGACATAGGAATCGAGGGGATCGACGCGGCGCCTCCCGCTCCGTCGGATCGTGAGCTCATCATGGCGTCGAGCCAGATGCTTACCGATTATCCCCGGGACAGTTCGCTGAGCGATCTCTTCGCAGAGCACGTCGTACGCTGTCCCGACGCGCCCGCCGTGACATATGGCCCCGTTACGCTGACCTACCAGCAGCTCGACAGGGTGACCAACTCTCTGGCCGCCCAACTGCAGGAACTCGGCGTGCGGCCTGACCGACTGGTCGCGATCCTCGCTGACCGGAACCTCAGCGTCATTGTGGGCATGCTTGCCACCGTCAAGGCTGGCGGTGCCTATCTGGCACTGGATCCGGCCCAGCCGGCCACCCGGTTGCGCACGATCTTGGAAGAATCCAAGCCCGTGGCGCTGCTGACAGAAGCAAGCGAAGATGATCCAAGCGGTCTCGGAATCCCTGTGATCACGGTGGCCGGGCACCTGGGGGACGCTGTGCGAGACGGCGCCACTCATGACGTCCGGATAGACGGGGGCGCCGACCCTGAAGATCTTGCCTATGTGGTGTACACATCGGGATCGTCCGGCACGCCGAAGGGCGTCTGTGTAACGCACCGCAACGTGGTACGGCGCACGCGGAACACTGATTACCTCAAGTTCCAGCCAGGGGACCGGGTGGCGCAGATCTCGAACGCGGCCTTTGATGCCGCCACCATCGAGGTGTGGGGGGCGTTGCTCAACGGGGGAGAACTGGTTGGATTCGACCGCGACACGATTCTCTCGCCGGGTCGGCTGGCAACCGCTCTGCGAGAGCGTCGCATTGACACTACGGTGATGGCGACACCGCTCTTCAATCAGCTTGCGGCGGATGATCCTTCGACGTTTGCGACGATCTCTCAACTTCTGGTTGGCGGTGACGTCATGGGGGTCAGTCAAGCCAACTCCGTCGCGACACTACCAGGTTGCACCCTGATAAACGGTTACGGCCCCGCCGAATGCACGACGCTCGCCACTGCGCACCACGTCACGCCGATGCCCGCGGGCCAGTTGAAAGTGCCGATCGGTCGCCCCATCTCGAACACGACCTGCTACGTGCTCGACGACATGCTGCGGCCTCAGCCGGCCGGGGTGCCTGGCCAGCTCTACATCGGCGGTGATGGCGTAGCGCGCGGTTATCTCGGTCGTCCGGACCTGACGACCGACCGGTTCCTTCCTGACCCCTTCGCGGCAGAACCAGGCAAGAGCATGTACGCGACAGGAGATCTGGTATGCCAGTTGCCGGACGGCTCGCTGGATTTCCTTGGCCGTGCCGACTTCCAAGTCAAGATCCGGGGCTTCCGGGTCGAAATGAATGAAGTCGATGCGACGCTGCTGCAGCATTCTGGGGTCAGGGAGGCGGTGACAGTTGCTGACGCTGACACCCAATCCGGAGATAAAAGACTCGTCAGTTACTACGTGGGGGCAGGCGAAGCATCCCCGGAAACAGGTGACCTTATAGCGTTCCTGCGTGACCGGCTGCCCGACTACATGGTGCCGTCACGGCTGATCTGCCTCCCCGAACTGCCGAAGAACGCCAACATGAAGATCGACAGGGCGCAGCTGCCATCCCCGGCGATCTCATCGTCTCCAGCAGATGATGGCGTCCACCCAGCGGACGCCGACGTGCTCGAGGACGAGATCGCCGTCATCATCGGGCGACTGCTGGACGTGCCGAGCTTCGGTCATGAGGAGAACTTCTTCGAAGGTGGCGGGCAGTCAATGCTCGCGATACGACTGCTGACCCAGGTGGGCAGACGCTTCGGCGTGAACATGACGCTGGCAGAGTTCTTCGAGGACCCGACGGCGCGCGGCATTGCCAGGTACATCCGGCAGCGGACCGAGGTCGCCGCCACGGAAACCTCGGCCTTTGCTGAGCCTGTGCCTGAGCCGACCGCCCAGCCTGGGGAAGGGCGTCCATGACGAGGTCGACCGACGTGTCGTACTTCCCTCCTTGCCGGGCGGAAGCCACTCCTCCGCCGACACTGGACGCGGACGCGATCCAGTTGTTCTGCCTGCCTCATGCAGGGGCAGGCGCGTCGGCCTATCGGGACTGGCCTGTATTGCTGGCCCCGGGCATTGAGGCGATACCCGTGCAGTTGCCGGGACGGGAAAGCCGCCATAGGGAGCCGGCGCTCCATTCGGCTTCAGAGCACGTCGCCGAATTGAAAGGGCCCTTGGCGAGCCGCGCAGGGAGAGACTTCGCCTTGTTCGGGCACAGCATGGGCGCTCTGCTCAGCTATGAACTGGCGCATGTACTGTCCGCGCTCGGCAAGCCTCCGAGACATCTGTTCGTCTCAGGGCTGGGCGCGCCGCATCTGCCGCCTGCGCGGCCGCGGCTGTACGACCTGCCGGACGACGAGCTCCTAGCGGTCATCGCGAAGCTGGAAGGGACTTCACCGGAGGTACTCGCCCAGCCGGAGCTAATGCAGCTACTGCTTCCCTTGTTCCGCGCGGACCTCGAGGTCTGGGAGACGTATATCCCGCACCGGGGTTCGCTGCAGGTGCCGATCACGGCGATGGGCGGTCGCCACGATCCTGGCGTCAGCCTGGACATGCTCAGCGCGTGGGGAAACCTGACGTCAGCCGACTTCCATCTCGCGGTATTCGACGGCGGCCACTTCTACCACCACGCTGCGCCTGGCGATGTGGCCGCGGTCCTCAAGGAGCGGCTACGGGAGTCCAGCCCGGCGCCAGTAGTTGCGGAAGAATACGATCACGATACAAAGGCTTGACGCAACTCCGGCTGATACTCGGCATATCCCGAGTATCAGCCGTCCGCAGGTATTGCGAGCCAGCGACCCTTCAGGTCGGTGACTTCGCGACAGTTGAGCTGAGTTCGTCAGGCTGCGCGGGGCGCCTCCGGCGGCATCCTGGAAGGGGCGCGGGTCAGCGCAGTCGGACGGGGAGGCCCTCCAGCCCGTGGATGAGGCTGGAGGGCCGCCACCGCAGCGACGACTCGGGCACCGCCAGCGTCAGCCCGGGGAACCGGGACAGCAGCATCCCGAACGCGATCTCGCCCTCCAGCCGCGCCAGTGGCGCGCCGAGGCAGTAATGGATCCCGTGCCCGAACCCCACGTGGCCCGACGCGTCCCGGCCCACGTCCAGCCGGTCAGCGTCAGCGAACCGTGACGCATCCCGGTTCGCCGACGACGTCGCGAGCATGACCCATTCTTTCGCGGGAATGATGGCGTCGCCGATGGTCACCGGCTCCAGCGTGAATCGTTCGGTCGCGTGGTTCAGCGGGTTCGCGTACCGCAGCAGCTCCTCGACTGCCGAAGGCAACAGCGAAGGATTGTCTCGCAGCCGCCCCAGCTCGGCCGGATGAGTCAGCAGCGCCAGCACCCCGCTGGCGATCAGGTTCACCATCGTCTCGTGCCCGGCGACGAGCAGCAGGAACATCATCGAGAGCAACTCGTGCTCCGACAGCGAGTCACCCGAGTCGCGGGCCGCGATCAGCGCCGAGAGCAGGTCGTCTGCCGGTGACCGCCGGCGCTCCGCGACCAAGTGCGTGAAATATTCATACATATCGACGGCGGCTGCGCGTGACTCCTCGCGCGTCCCCCGCGAGGACAGCAGCGTCTCCGACCACTCGCGGAACGATTCTCGGTCGCCGACCGGGATGCCGATCAGCTCGCAGATCACGGTCACCGACAGCGGGAACGCGAATACCTCGATCAGGTCTGTCTCGGCGGGGCCGTCCGCCATCGCGTCCAGCAACTCGCCGGTGATGGCCGAGATCCGCGGCCGCAGGGCGGCCACCCGGCGTGGAGTGAACGCCTTCACCACCAGGCGGCGCAGCCGGGTGTGGTCGGGCGGATCGAGGTTGAGCATGTGCTGGTCGAGAAATGCCTGCACGGGGTCCACGTTGATGTCGAAATCTTCGGGCGTCATGTGCGTGACCCAGTCCTTGGCCAGCCGGGGGTCGGCCAGCGCGGCACGCACGTCCTCGTACCGGGTGACGAGCCAAACCCGGACGCCCTCGGGCGTGATGACCGGAGTCACCGGCGCGGACGAGCGCAGCCGCGCGAACAAGCCCTGGGGATCCTGGAAAAATGAATCGCCTAGCCGCTCGGTCGCTGCTGGCGGCTCCCCCCCTATATCCACCATGACGCCAGCCTACTGGGACGGCAGCCGCGTTGTCGCCTGCACCCGACGCTCGCTGCGTGTATCGAGCACGACAGCCCCAGCCGGCTCCTGCACTGTGCTCAACGTGATCGCTGCCGAGAGTGCGGCAACCCGGTCACGTGGTACGACCGCAGCTGTGCGCGGCCCGTCCGCAACCGGCGCTGTTCGCGTCCGTAAGGTTGGCTGCGCGGGCGGGCTTTCCGGCACAGGGACCGTCGGGCGGGCTTGTCGGTGTGCAAGCCGAGAACCGGGATGACGAAGCTGGTCGTCGTTCCTCCACTCGCTGAACGCGTTCTCCGTGACGAGAAGACGACGGGTCGTAACCAGTGCTCACTTTGCACGCGTAACGCCGACGGCCATCCGTGAAACATCTGACGAGTAGGGCACCGACGTGGTGAAGTCCCTTCAATTCTGAGGATGGCTGCGTCGTTCATCGCCTGGGCTCACGCGGCCTTGCGCACCCTCTCGGCGGCCCGACTGTCGAGCGCAACACGTACCAACCCCGCCGCCAGTCGCGGAAGGTCCTCCTGGTCCACCAGCCGCCCCAAAGCCTTGGGCGTTTTGGGCAGGCCGAGACGCTGCGCTCCGTCCAATGCCTTGCCGTCAAGGTACGGCGCGAACTCCGGCCAGACGCCCTGCGCCTCCCGAAGAAAAATGTCGACCCCGGAGGGCCCAATACCGGAGAACTCCCGTAGCAGCTTCTTGGGGTCTCCGGCCTCGCGCAGACGTCGCAGGTCCCCCTTGTACTCCCGTGTCACAAGCTCGGCCACCTCGCCGAGCTGAGTGGCAGTCCGCTCGTCATAGCGGCGATAGCCGCCCTTGCCCAGCGCATCCACGCGCTCTTGCCAGGTGGCCGCTCCCAACCGCCGCGCGTCCCGCATCCCGGCGTCGAAAAGAGCGCGGGCCGTCGCCACGGCGATATCCGCCTTGATCCGGGCGGACAGCAGATGCGAGAGCACCAGAAGCTGGTAAAGGGGCCCGGGGGTGTTCCGAAGTCTGATGCCGGCCTCGGCGGCATACGTCTTGCCCTGCTGCTCCAGCAGGGCACGCACAATGGCTTCGCTCTTCCTGCTCATGGCGCCCTCACCCGCCTCCCTCGGTCCTCCGGAGGCACAAGTAATCCTCCACCCGGCGAGTCCCCCGCAACGGGGCTCATTGCACCTCTTCTCGCACAGTTTGCGGAGTAACCGTAGGGGAACTTGCCGAGTGTGGCCGACAAAGAAAAGGACCGCTTGGAGCAGTACCACTCCAAGCGGCACACAGGCCGAACGCCGGAGCCCACGGGCGGCACGTCGTCCCGGAGTGGTGAGCCCCGCCTTGGGATCCAGAAGCTTGTCTGCGATGCCGGCCCTGCGGTCCGGCGGCCCGCATCAGCCGCGCGACGCGGCGGCGGCCACATCCGGCATCTTTCCGCTTGAGCGCGGCGTGGACGCGCGGGGGGGTCCGTAGGTTCCGCCTGATCTCCCGGGCCGCCTTCTACGCCCGCCGAACCGGCAAGCCCGTTCCCGCGAGGTCCGTGACACTGAGCTGACGGTCAAGACGCATGGCTGGGCCACATCGATCCGCGCTGGACCACCGCGACCGGCGACAGGCAGTAATCAGTCACCGGACCCACCCGCCGAATACGACACTTCAACGTGCGAGCCCACCAGTCCCGAGGGCGTGGTCGGACAGCTGCCCAACCTCAGGCCGCCGCCGTCCGGCGCCCCGCGGCAAGACGTACGCCACGCCGCCGCTGAGCCGGCCTCCGGTCAGGAAGCGGTACGGCCGGCCGGTGGGTCGGCCCATCCGAGCGGGTGCAGGTCGCGCCCCTCGCTCACGGCAGGCTCGCCCCCGGCCTCGGCGAACGCGGTGAGCGCAGCGACCAGTGCCCCGCGTTGATCCGGAGCCATCCGCTCCACGATTGCCGCGATCTCGTCGCGGCGGCGGGCCGTGACCTCCTCGACGAGGCGGAGCCCCGCGGGCGTCAGCCGCAGTACGTTCTCGCGCCGGTTCTCGGGGTTGACTCGCCGGTCCACCAGACCTGCGGCCACCAGCCTGTCGTTCATCCGCATGGCCGTGGACGGGCTGACACCCAGCCGCTCGGCCAGCTCCACCAGCTTGACGGCCCCGTGCGTGGAGAGCACCACCAGCATCCGGACCTGGGGCAGCGTCACCCGGTCCTCGACTCCGGCCAGCGAACGCGCGGACACTGCTACCAGGAGACGCGAGGCGGTCAGCACTGCGCGGGTCACCTCGTCGACGTCGTAGGCCCCGTCCCGGTGCAGCGCGCGCTCATCCATGGCACCTTTCTATCGGGCACAGGCGTGGCAGTGCGACACCGCCTGCCTTGGCGACGGGATACAGCAGGGACGCGTGACCGTGCGGCAGAGGCCTGTGCATGGCGTGTGGAGGAAGGCCCGGTCGGCAGAGGCGTGCGGTGTCGAGCTGCGTCACCGTGCCAGTGCCGCTCCCGGCAGAGGCCATCCGTCGACCGGGCCCTCCACCATCGAATCATTGCACAGTGCAAAAGACCATGACGAGGCGTACGGCACCCGTTTCGCGTTCCCGTGCCGGGGCGGCGGCGAACTGGCCGCCGTACACGGACAGTTCCTCCCGTTCCGTCCCCGGGGGCCGCGGTTCATGGCGGTAGGGCACCCGCCGGCGCTCCGCCCCGGCAGTCATCACCGGGCCTGGGGCAGCCTACTTGGGCTTGACGTCGGCTTCGACTTCCTCGAACGTTTTGCTCTCCACCAGCCCGGTGTCCTCCAGGACCTCCATGTGGTCCAGGACCGTCTGGTTGGCCTGGCGCGCGTGGCGACGGATGAGGTCGTTCTGGGTGGCCGCCCGCACCTCGCCGATCGTGGCGAAGATCTTTCCGTGCGAGGCGCGCAACACATTGGCGAAGAGACGGTCGAACTCGGCCCCTCGGGCATTGTCCAACTGATCGACCCAGCCCTGCTGCTCGGCCGTGGCCTTGTCCGGCAGCTGGACGCCGAGCATCTTGGCGTCTTCACGGACGAGTTGGTCGAGCTTGCTGTGACCGTCGATCAGATGGTCACCGGCGCGCCTGACCGCCTCACTGGAGGCGTGGGTCTGCGCCAGTCGACCAGCCGGTATCTCCCACAGGCCGGCCTGCCGCACCTTGACCAGGAAAACCTTGTCCACCTCGGTGGTTCCCTGAAGCCCCGACTGCGATCGCTGTACCGCCGAGGGGGACAGATCCGCTGTGCTGGAGCCGCCGGACTGATGGCCCCCGTGCTGTGAGAGCCCGCCTGCGGGCGCCGGCTCCGCGGACGCTTCGCTGTCTCCGCTCTGCAGAGAGATCAGTACGGGAATGAGCGCGAGCGCGGCGACGATCGCAGCGATCACCACCCACGGACGCGACTTCAACTGCGGCCGCACTGCACGTCGATTGGGACGCATTGTGGCTCCTCTTCGGCACTGGTGCTGTTCCTACATGGCGTCGGGATAGTGCGGCTGGCACGGCGCGCACTGTGCAGTACGGAAACGGGGGCGGTGGTGTTCAACCGGACCCCGGGCCGAGATGGGCCACCCTTGACAACAGCTTGGCAACAGCTTTACCCGGCGGGGTGGCTCGGTCGAGACAGCGGGCACCCCACGAACTTTCCGCGCTCCCAGGCCGGTGCCTTGCCGGCCTGGGACTTCTTCGAAACGGTCGCCCTGTCCGGGTTCGGATGTACGTGCTTGCCGTCATCGAGCACGCCGGCCGACGGATCCGGGTCCTGGGTGCCACCGCGCACCCGGCCTCCTCGTGGGTGGCGCAGGCTGCGAAGAACCTCGTCATGGAACTTGAGGACGCGGGCTGCTGCAGAGCGCATTACAGGGTCATGGACCGTGACGGGAAGGTCCCCGGCCCGTTCGATGCCATCCCGGTGGATGCGGGGATTGAAGTCGTACTCAGCGGCGTTCAGATGCCGAGAATGAACCCAATCATGGAACGGTGGGTGCAGACCTGCGACGGGAGCTCCTGGACCGTACCTTGATCTGGAACCACCGGCATCTGCTCCACGTCCCGGACCCGTCCATCCCTGCTCACACCGTCAGGTTACCCATCCGGGTGCGCGCCGCTGTGACCTGTCGCAGGCTGGGTGTATGGACGGAAATCCTCCTGTGATTGTGCATCCGCCACTCAACGGGCACCGCCGCGTGACGATCAAGGGTCAGACGGTTGGCATCGCACGGGGGCTCACGGATTTGCTGGAGTTTCTCCGTCGAGGAGGCATGGCCGAGAACGATGTGGCACTCGACGATCCCACGTTCATCGAGTGGCGAGGGGGCGGCCCGGAGGACTGGCCGGAGCCGTAGCGACCGGAGGTTGTCCACAGGCCCCGCGGGGTTGGATCACATCCCCTTACCGTGACCCTCCTGTGGATCACAAGGGGGCGTTATGCACAGGCTTCGAGGAGCTGGCGAATCGAGGTGACGGCTGAGCTGCTGAGCTGTCATCTACGGCTGCTGCGTACCTGCCGACGATACGGCAAGGCCTTCCCCTGTCGACAATTCCATGATCGCCATACAGTCCCTCGCTTGGACGTCTCGCCGCGGTAGAGGGGCTGCATGCCGTGCGCAACAACGTGATCCGTTCGATGGTTCTGCCGGCAGCTTGCTGCTGGGCCGGAGATCGGAGTGGAACGAGCGGGGCCGCATCCGGCTGTCCTGACCGATGGCTTTACTTCAGTCTCTTCTTGCCGGTGATCAGTTTGGTGACGTATTTCTCGCCGTCGGCGAACGCGAGGTCGTGGGTGTAGTTCTCGGAGACGTACTGGCGCCGTCCGGTCTTCGTGTCGGTGACCACCACGCGGAACCCGAGGGCGCTGCAGCCACGCCGGAAAGGGACCCCGACGCCCATCAGACCCTCTGCGATCTCGATGGCGAAACGTTCGCGGCTGACGGCGCCGTCTATCGGGGGCACTGGACGGCGGCCGGATCCTATACAGAACGGTCCGATTCGGATTCTGCGGCGCATAATGCCTCCCCGCGGGTACCAGGGAAGTTTACGCCTGATCGGGCCCAGGGAGTGCATGCTGACCTGGGCCGTAACACAACGCGACCAAGGGTTCGAGACTCCCTTCCGGATCATCCGCCGATCGGCCACAAGCGAGCCAGCGCCGACGCGCCCGGTCGGATTTCGCCAGGGGATAAAGCAGGAGCACGACATGGGGGTGGTCGCCTCCCCCCGGCGAGCTGGGCGAGTTCCTCACAGCGAAGGCCGGGCACCCGGCGGCGTCCCCCGTACGTGGGAACCCCGGCGTCCTCGGGCCGCAGCCGCGCCCGCCTCGACCCGCAGGAACTCGCCAGGGTCCGCACTGTCGAATGCCTGCCCTCGTCGGCTGACTTCGGCGGCGTGGGTCGCCCAGGCGCCCGCGGAGGGAAGCTGCCAGGCGAGGGCGACGTCGGTGTGGATACCCAGAGTGCGGGCGAGGACCGGGGCGGTGATCTCGGTGGCGAACCAGAAGGGCGCGGTGCTGCGGGCCGCACCGCGCGGGGCGCGCCAGGTTGCTGATGAAAATTGTTTTCATATAACTTGCGGTGTGGGCGCGGTGAGTGGGTGTGGATCGGGAACCGCCGGTGGCCGGCACGTGCCGGGCGTGGCGGGCGGCCGACCCGGTGGTCCTGTCGGCTCGGTGACATCCACGGTGGCGCTCCGGCGGCCGGGAACCGACGGCAGGAGCAGACAAGTTGGCGTTGAGGCGGACCAGCCACAGCCAGGAACGGCGTCCCGGAGAGATCTCCGGTGGCCAGAAACAGGATATTCATCTTGCTGACGTGGGACGTTGAGCGGCGCACTATACGGTGATCTTGCTGAGTAGGAGCGGTGGGAGTCCTTGCTGGTTGGGGTCCCGCCGTACGGTTGTCGACCTCAGACGGGGGCAGAGCAGTGGGGCGGAACAGGACGGTCCGAGGCGTGCTGGCGGCGATGGCCGCCGCCATGCTGGCCATCCTGTTGTTGGCCCCTGCCACCTCCGCAGCGGAACGGCCCCCGCAAAACTCCATCTCCTCCACGGAATTGACGCACCTGTGCGACGACGCCTCTCACTCGGATGAGACGCCCGGCCACATCTGGACCCGCAACTGCCAAGCCGCCACGCAGTTCCCCCGAGAGAAGGCGCGGAACGGGACCGTGTCACCGGACATGGTGACTGGCTCGGTCGCAGGCACAGGAGCGAAGGGGCCGGACTGTCCTTCACACGGCCGGCGCAGAGAGCACAGTGTCGTGCTGCCCGCGGTGCTCCAGGTCTTCCGCTGCTGATCGGACCGCCGAGCGAGCCGGCGTCCCCGTCACTCCCGGCGGCCTAGCGCCCTGATCCACCTGTGCGCAGACCCCGTCCCCGATGCCGTGTGCCCTGAGCACGAGGCGCGGTGCGTCAGTGAACCGCACCGGCTGCGATAGCTCATGCCCCTCCCAACTCCCGTCTGCCCTCCCAACTCCCCGTCTGCCTTTCCCACTCCCACCACTCACCGATGCGCACTCGTTCGCGCCGGCGCAGGAGGCAACCGACATGAAAGCCCTGATCGACCATGCCCGCTCCTTCCACCAACACGCCGCACAGCGCGAGCAGTTGGCGCCACTTGCGACCGGCCAGTCGCCGGAGGCCCTGTTCATCACCTGCTCCGACTCGCGGGTCGTACCCTCGCTGTTCACCGGCGCTCGCCCCGGGGAGCTCTTCGAGTTGCGCACCGCGGGCAACATCGTCCCCGACCACCGGTCCGAGCAGCCAACCAGTGAGGCGGCCACCATCGAGTACGCGGTGGAGGTGCTCGGCGTCGCCGACGTCGTCGTGTGCGGGCACTCCCACTGCGGTGCCGTGGGTGCGCTGGTGCGCGGCGAGGACCTGACGGCCGTCCCCGCCGTGTCCGGCTGGCTAAAGCACGCCGCGGGGCAACCGACCGCCTTCAAGGGCTCGCAGGGCGCCGATGCCCTGGGGCCCGACATCGCCGAGGCCGTCCAGGTTCACGTTCTGGTCCAACTCGACCGTCTGCGCGCCTATCCCTGCATAGCCCGGCGGCTGGAGGAGGGGCGGCTGCGCCTGCACGGCTGGTTCTACGAGGTCCACACCGGCGCCGTGCTGGCGCACCGGCAGCCCTCCGATGCCTTCGTACCGCTATGAGCGGCCACGTTCCCATCCCGAGCACACCACCACCGCACCGCGAGGACCACATGCACCTCTCTGCCCTCACTCTGCGACGTGACGTCGCCGCGTCCCTTGTCGTCTTCCTCGTCGCCCTGCCGCTGTGCGTGGGCGTGGCGGTCGCCTCGGGCGTTCCGGCCGAAGCAGGTCTGATCACCGGCATCGTCGGCGGAATCGTCACCGGGCTGCTCCCCGGCAGCCACCTCCAAGTCAGCGGTCCGGCGGCCGGTTTGACCGTGCTCGTCTACGAAGCTGTCGAGGCGTACGGGCTGGCCGCTCTGGGCGTCATCGTCCTGGCCGCGGGACTGCTCCAGCTTCTGCTGGGCGCACTCGGATGCGGACGGTGGTTCCGGGCCATCTCCGTCTCCGTCGTGGAGGGCATGCTCGCCGGCATCGGGCTCGTCATCATCGCCGGCCAGTTGTACTCCATGGCCGATGTCTCCGCGCCCAAGAGCGGCATCGACAAGATCGCGGGCATGCCCGGTCTCGTCGCCGACATCGTGGGCTCGACGCAAGCGCTGTCGGCGTTCGCCATCGGGGCCGGGGTCATCGTGGTGATGCTGCTGTGGCAGCGTATGCCCGCGAAGGTCCGGGTGGTCCCGGGCGCGCTCGCCGCGGTCCTGCTGGCCACCGCCGCGACCGCTCTGGCGGATCTGCCGGTGGCCAAGGTCGAGGTACGGGGCCTGCTCCAGTCACTCAACCTCCCCGGTGCGGGCGACTTCGGGCAGCTGGCCCAGTTCGGCGTCGTCGGCACGGTGCTCGCGTTCACGCTGATCGCCTCCGCGGAGAGCCTGTTCAGCGCGGCGGCGGTGGACCGGCTGCACGACGGTCCGCGCACCGACTACGACAAGGAGCTGATGGCCCAGGGCGCGGGCAACGCCCTATGCGGTGCGCTCGGCGCCCTTCCCATGACGGCGGTCATCGTCCGCAGCTCGGCCAACGTCCAGGCCGGGGCCAAGACCAGGGCCTCGCGAGTGCTGCACGGGGTATGGCTGCTGCTGTTCGCCGCCCTGCTGCCCTCCGTCCTCGGCGTCATACCGATCGCGGCACTCGCCGGCGTCCTGGTGCACGCGGGCTGGAAGCTCCTGCCGCTGGGGCACCTGCCCGCGATGTGGCGAGAGCACCGCGGGGAGGCGGTGATCCTGGTGATCACGGCCGTGGCGATCGTGGCGGTGAACATGTTCGAGGGCGTCCTCATCGGCCTGGCCCTCTCGGTCGTCAAAACGGCCTGGGAGACCTCGCACATCCACCTGTCCGTCGCCAACGCCGGCACCGGCCCGATCCGGGTGGCGCTCACCGGCAACGCGACGTTCCTGCGCCTGCCGAAGATGCTCGACACGCTGGAGGCACTGCCGAAGGACCGGCCCATCGAACTCGACCTGTCCGGGCTGCGCCACCTCGACCACGCCTGCAGCACGGCGCTGACCACCTGGGCGGAACGCCACAACGACCAGGGCACCGAGCCGGTGCGAATATCCGCGGCCGCAGCGATCTGAGAACCTGACGCCGGACCATGGCCGAGCCCGTGGTGTCGCTTCCACGTCCTCAAGCGCGGAAGCGACACCCGGGGCCGGCTCGTCCCCCTGGCCGCGAGAACTCATCGAGATGAAGGCGTAGGCCTCCAGCACCGTTTCCGTCGTTCACCGGCGTAGCCAGCCTTGTCTCGGAAAGCTGCCGACGACCTGACCCGCACCAGGCCGGTCAGTTCACGGCCTCCAGCGCCGACCCCGCAAAGACGGGCTCATCATCGATATTCGCTGTGCCGCCGCCCTGGGGCCGTCCCTTGTCCGGGGCGACAACGGAAGGCGGGCTGCCGCCTCGACGCCGGTCGGCCGCCGGGAGCGGTGGGGGTGGCGTCCCGGGCCGGTCCGGGGATGCGACGACCGTCCCTGACCGCTGTCCTCCAGGCCTGCCATGTCTCCTCGCCGCGTTCATCGTGCCGCACGACGCCGCGCCGTACGGTCGGGCTCCGGCCACGCCCTACAAGTCGGCTCATTCGGTGCGTCTGCGCCACCTCGGGGTCCACGCCTCATCCGGCCATCGCGCCGTCGACTCGTGGCCGCGCCGACGTGGGCCACATGTGCCGGGCGCTAGCTACGGGCCCTACGCCCGGTCGCGCCCGTGCGCCCATGTGTGCCCATGCGCCACGCCCCGGTACGAACGCCGACGCACCGAAAGGCGCATAGCGCACCACCACTTGCTACGCATGCTCCCCCGCGCCCCCTCAACGCACCCGAGAGCGCCGCCAGGGACGGAACATCCCGGACGAGTCGACCGTCGGTCTTCGTGACGCCTGATCCAAGCGGGACGGCATTCCCCGACCGCTGCCGGTCGCGGTCGGGGGCCGACGGCCGCGAGACCGCAGACGAGTCCGCCTCGCCGGTGAACGACACGCCCAGGGAACCCGGAAAGGCAGAGCATGCTACTGACCACTCGGTCCACCAGGGCCAAGCGATGGAATAACCGCCTCAAGTGGGTCGTCACGCTGTCGGGCGCCGGCCTGCTTGTCTACAGCCTCACCTACGGCCTGGAAAAGTCGGACCAGCTCTCCTCCCTCGTCGGTGGCCTCGTCCTTCTGCTCAGCGGCTTCCAGCTCTTCCCGCTGCGTGGCCCCGGCCCGAGCGTAGAAGCGATCATGCCGGACCTGCGCAAGGACATCGAAGAGTTCTGGCGGAAGGAGCGCAAGGCCCGGGGACTCGACGGCGCTGAGCTGATGCCCATCCGATTGCGGGACCCGGCCTCCGGCTACCTGGCAAGTCCCCTTGCCGGGCACCCCGCCTGGCCCTCGGAGACGTATGCGAAGGACGTGGCCGCGCTGGTGACCGGGGGCACCCTCACCAGGGCCGTGGTCCACGGCCCGCCCGGCGTCGGCAAAACGACCTTCGCCATCATGCTCACCACCGGCGTCGTGCGCGGGGACGCCGAGCCCAGGCGAGTCCCGCTGTACCTCTCGCTCGCCTCCTGGAGCCCCGGAGAGGAGAGGTTCCGCGACTGGTTCGACCGCCAGATCGCCGCCGCATACCCCTCCCTCCGGGCCCTGCACCCGAGGAACGACACGCTCCTGGAGCGTCTGACCGACGACCGCATCGTCCTCATCCTCGACGGCCTCGACGAGATCCGCGGCCCGGTGCGTTCCGACGCCCTGATGCAGATCGACGAAGCAGTGGACAGGGATCAGCCGCTGATCGTCCTGACCCGCTCCGCAGGACGTCTGCCGTCCCTGACCGGGGCGCGCGTCCTGGTCCTCGAGCGTCTCACCGCTGCGGACGCCGCGGCGTACCTCACCGTGCGGCTGAACAGCGCGCCGCCCGCGGCGCGGACGGCGTGGCGGGCGCTGGCCGCGGCGCTGAGCACCGATGCGGTCCCCGAGCTGACCGCGATACTGCGGACACCTCTCTATCTGGACCTGCTCTGCCGCGCCGCCGAGCGGGACGGGGGTGTCCCCGACCGGTTCCTGGCCGAGGTCATGCAGCAGGGGGCGGACGCCGGCAAGCGACTGCTGTACCGCACCTTCGTCGATCAGGCCCTGCGGTCCCGGCTCGGAGCGGGTGGCCGCAGACTGCGCAGAGCCAAGCGCTGGGCCGCCTGCATCGCCTTCGAGATGTCCAGAGCACCGGCCCCCAGCCGCACGCTGGCCTGGTGGCGCATCTACGAACGGGTGCCGCCGGTGGTGTTCGGCGCTGCGACGGCTGTGGCCGTCGCCCCGGCCTATCGTCTGTGTCTGCTCATGCCTCCCGGCCTCACCCGGGGCTTCGCCATCGGCACCGTCACGAGCTTCGTCCTGGGCGCCTGCAGGGGTGTCGACACCCGTCCGGCCGCGCTCGTCGCGGCTGTCTCGAGCGCCGTCAGCGTGCTCGCGGTCGGTATCTGGCTGCTGGACCTTCCGAAAGCGGTCGTCGACGCGGCGGAGATCGGTACGGCGATCGGCATCGTCTTCCTCTTCAAATCCCAGTTGTGCGGCCGTTGGCAGGCCTGTGTCGGCGCGATCCTCCTCACCGGCAGTGTCAGCGCGTTCGCCGTGTACGCGGCGAAGGCGGTCCTGCCGCCCGGCTCCGCTCCCGGCAGAACCCCGGTGGGCGTCTTCCTGGCCGTGGTCACCGGCACCGCCGTCGCCACCATGGCGGCGCGTCTGCTGACCAGGCCCGGCGGTCCGCTGCGGCCCTCGACAGCGAGCCTGCACCCCCGCGAGAGCCTGGGCCTGCCCCTGCGCCCTGTGCTCGCCGCCACGTGCGCGGCCTCCGCAGCCGGTATGGGCGGGGCCTTCGTCGGGGCGGCCACCCACGGCCTCCGCCACGGCCTGCACGTGGGCATCGTCTTCGCCCTCATCCTCGGTCCGGCGATCGGCCTGCCGGCCGGTCTGATCGCGTGGCTCAACCAGCCGGGTCGTCTGCCCATCGCCAGCGCGCTGCGCACCTACCAGCACGACCGGGCGCTGGCCTGGCTCTGCCTCATCGGTGTCACCTCGACGGCGACCGTGGCCCCCACCGCCCTGGACGGCCTGGTGCAGCCCTTGATCGACCGGGTGGGCAACTCCTCCTTCACCGCGCATCCGGTTCACGGCCTGCTGTTCGGCGTGACGATCGGCATCGTCGTCGCCGCCTACAACACCGCGTGGCCCAATTACATCCTGTGCAGTACCTGGTTCGCGGTCCGGCTGCGGCTGCCCTGGCGGTTCATCGGCTTCCTCAACCTCCTCCACGAGTGCGAGATACTCCGGCAGGAAGGTCCCCTCTACAGCTTCCGCATGGTGGAGCTGCAGAACTACCTGGCCGCCACCTATGAGCCGGCCCGGGGCCGGAACCCGCACGCCCGGCGGGCGCCGCGGACACCGCGACGACCGGCTCGGCGCCGTCGGCAACCGACGAGTGCGCCGTGAAGCTCAGGGGACGGGACATGTCGGCGACGGGTGGAGCGCTCCTGTTCATGGCGTAGCGGGCAGCGCCTGGCCGGATCCACGCGACGGGGACGGTCAGAGCGGCGGGTGCGGCAGGTCGAGCTCGGCGCGCACGGTCTTGCCTACCGGGTACGCGGTCCAGCACCGCCCACCGGTCAGCGAGCGCCTCGACGAGGACGATCCCACGGCCGGACCCGGCGAGGCCCTGTGGCGGCGAAACGTCGCCGGGGGCGGGCGGACGCCGCTCGGTACGGGTGCCGGAGACCTCGATCCGCAGGGTGTCCGCGGTGAGGGCGAGCGGCAGCTCGTCGCACAGGGGACACGGTTTTCGGCACCCACACGCGTCAGGTCGTCGCGTGGTGCGCCCGCCGGCGCAGTCGTCGGTGGCCGTCGTCGGTGACCTTATCGGTGACGCCCTGGCGATCGAGGTGTTCCAGCAGGGGGACGACGACGCGTCGTGGTGCGTCCAGGGCGGTGCGTGCGTGGCTCACGCGGAAGGGCGCAGACAGCCGTTGGAGCACGGCGATGGCTCGTTCTATCGCGTCCGGCGTGAGGTAGACGTCCGGTGCCAGCCGTACGAGCACGCCGTGCCGGGTCAGGGCGCGGAGTTCGGCCGCGCTGACCCCGAGCTCGCGCCATCGCCCAGCGGTTGGCGCTCGCAGGCCCGCTGTGGTGAGTTCCCGGCGGGTGGTCTCGGCGACTCTGTGCAAGGCGGCCGGCAGGACGGCGTTGGCCAGGCCGATGCGCCCGTGGTCTTCCCTGAGCTGGGGCGACAGGATGAGGTCGATGATCCGGGTGTCGGGGAGTCCCAGTGCGTCCCGTATCTGTTCCCTGGTCAGTTCCGGTGCGGTGGCGGATCGCTCTTCGTGGTGGGTCCATACCAGGATGAGCAGGCGTTCTGCGAGCCGCCGCCGGTGTTCGGGATCGATCAGCCATTCCTCCTCCGGCGGGCCGGCGGGCAACGGGATGCCGAGGCGGCGCAGGTCGGTGCTGCGGACCAGGCCGCGGCGGCTGAGTTCGTCGGCGAGCAGAGGTCTTCCGGTCGCGGTTTCCAGTGTGGCCCTGCGCCGCCCTGCCGCGCCACGACCGGCGATGCGCGCGGGCGTCGGGTCGAGCACGGTCGCGCCCAGCACCGTACGAGCGGCGGGGTCGCGCACCGCGAGCCGGTCCCCCACGTGCAGCGGCAGCGGAGCGGCCAGCTGGAGTCGGCCGAGGTCGTCGGCGAGCCGGCGCAGCCGGGCCGGGCGCCGGGCGGTGCCGAGGTGGCACATGACCTCGGCGGGCAGCGCCGGTGGATTCGCCGGTGGATTCGCGCTCGCGCCGGGGGCGTGCAGCCGGACGTCGACCAGCGTGCTGACGACCCATGCGTCCGGGGTGAGCAGGGCGCTGCCGCGGGGCACCGCGTCGAGCGGAACGCGCCGGAGGTTGACCGCAAGGCGGGTGGGCCCCGATGCCTCCGCGACGGATCGCCCGCACACCTGAAGTCCCCGGACGGTCGCGATGGGGCCCTCCACACCGGATGGGCACAGCTCGACCCGGTCTCCGACGCGGAGCGTTCCGCCGAGCAGGGTGCCGGTCACCACGGTGCCCGCGCCGGAGACGGTGAAGGCCCGGTCCACCCAGAGCCGTACCGGTCCCGGACTGGCCGGGAACGCCGGAGAGAGCTGGTCGAGTGCGGTGCGCAGCGCATCGAGACCCCGACCGGTGTGCGCGCTCGTCGCCAGCGGGGCCGGGGCCGGGAGGCCGCGCGCGAGCAGCTCACGACGGGCGACGGCCGCTGCGGGTCCGGGATCGGCCAGGTCGCAGCGGGTGATCACGAGAATCAGCTGCGGCACGGCGAAGGCAGCCAGCGCGTCGGCGTGCTCGGCGGTCTGTGCGGCCCAGCCTTCGTCCGCGGCCACGGCCAGCAGTGCGGCACGGACCGGGCCGAGTCCGGCCAGCATGGTGTGCAGGTAACGCTCGTGGCCCGGCACGTCGACGAAGGCGGCCCGCCGCCCGCTCGGCAGGTCGCACCACGCGAACCCGAGGTCCAGGGTGAGCCCACGGCGGCGCTCCTCGGCGAGCCGGTCCGGATCACGTCCGGTGAGTGCGCGGACCAGGGCGCTCTTGCCGTGGTCGACATGCCCGGCCGTGGCTACGACGATCATGATGTGGCACGCACGGCTTCGACGACCTGGCTGTCCTGCCGTGGATCGATCGTGCGCAGGTCGAGCAGGCAACGACCGTCCGTCACCCGGCCCACGACCGGCGGCGTGGCGGCGCGCAGCGCCGTGCCGTGCCGCTCGGGCAGGCTGAGCGCCACGCTGGGCAGCACGACCTCCGGCGCGCCGCCGCCACCCACCATGGCCGTCGAGGCCACGATGCGCGCGTCCACGCCGGACAGCTGAGCCGCCATCCGCCGGGCGCGCTCCCGTAGTTCGGCCGGTTCGGCGTGCAGCGCCTGCACGACCGGTGGGCGCGGTCCGCGAACGGTCGCCTCCAGAGCGGCCAGCGTCAGTTTGTCCGTCCGCAGCGCGCGGGCCAGTGGATGCCGGGCCAACCGCCGGACCAGATCGGCATCGCCGAAGATCAGGCCGGCTTGTGGGCCGCCCAGCAGTTTGTCCCCACTCGCGGTCACCAGCGCAGCGCCGGCCCGCAAAGCACTCTGCACATCGGGTTCCTCGGGCAGCGCGGAGTCGCGTCGCAGCAGTCCGGAGCCGACGTCGGCCACCACCGGAACGTCCAGTGCGGACAGAGCGGCGACGCCGACCGACTGCACGAAACCGGTCACCACGAAATTGGACGGATGCACCTTCAGCACGAAAGCGGTGTCCTGACGGATCGCTGAGACGTAGTCATCCAGAGTGGTCCGGTTCGTCGTCCCGACCTCGCGCAGCCGGGCGCCGGTGCTCTCCATCAGCTCGGGCAGCCGGAAGCCATCGCCGATCGCGACCAGTTCGCCCCTGCTGACCACGATCTCCCGCCCCCCGGCCAAGGCGACGGCGGCAAGCGCCAGTGCGGCGGCGTTGTTGTTCACCACGTGCACGTCACCCGCCTCGGGCACGGCCGCCAACAGCGCCTCGCGCACGCCGTGGCCGCGGCGTGCGCGGCTGCCGGAGTCCAGGTCGAACTCCACGTCGGTGTACCCGGCCGCCGTGACGACGGCATCGACGGCCGCGTCCGACAACGGGGCGCGGCCGAGGTTGGTGTGCACGACGACGCCGGTCGCGTTGATCACCGCCCGCAGGCTGCTCGTGGTGTGCGGCAAGGTCCGCCCGACCTCGGCGAGCACCTCGCCGGGGTCGATCTCGCCCCGTCTGACGCGCTCTTGGGCGGCCTGGACGACGCCCTTGACCGCGGTCCGTCCCAAGCTGGCGATGGCGGAGTGCAGTTCCGGTGCGGCGAGCAGCACGTCGGTACGGGGGACATGGCGCCTCGGATCAGTCATCGCATGAGCCCCGTGGTGGAAGTGTGGCGGAGGCGGACGGGAATCGAACCCGCCTGGCCGGGGGTCCCGGCCACGTCGGTTTTGAAGACCGCGGGCGCCACCAGGCGCCGGACGCCTCCAGGTTGAGGGCTTCCCTGGGTGGGAAGAGCGTGTGGTTGGCTGGAGTCATGGACTCGACCAACGGTACCGAGGTCCGCCTCACGCAGTACGCGCGGGGCGGTGGCTGCGCGTGCAAGATCCCGCCGGGGGAACTGGAGGAGGTGCTCGCCGGTCTCACCCGGCCTTCGGAGCACCTGGTGGTCGGCGCGGAGCACGGGGACGACGCTGCCGTGGTCGCCATCGACTCCTCGCGCGGCGTGGTGGCGACCACCGATTTCTTCACACCCGTCGTGGACGATCCTTACACGTGGGGCCGTATCGCCGCGGCCAACGCGCTGTCCGATGTGTACGCCATGGGTGGCCGACCGGTGGTGGCGGTCAACCTGCTGTGCTGGCCCCGGGAGATTCTGCCCATGGAGCTGGCCGCCGAAGTGCTGCGCGGCGGCGCGGACACCGCGCGAGCCGCGGGCTGCCCGGTCGGTGGCGGTCACAGCGTGGACGACGCGGAACCCAAGTACGGCATGGCGGTGACCGGCGTCGTTGATCTCGACCGTATGCTGCGCAACGACTCCGGCCGCCCCGGTCTGCCGCTCTCGCTGACCAAACCGCTCGGCATCGGGGTGCTCAACACCCGGCACAAGGCCACGGGAGAGGTCTTTCCGCAGGCGATAGCGGCGATGACGGAGCTCAACGACCGCGCCGGCGCGGCCGCCGTTTCGGCGGGGGTGCGATGTGCCACTGATGTCACGGGATTTGGTCTGCTGGGTCATCTCTACAAGCTGGTCCGGGCGAGTGGTGTCTCGGCGGTGCTGGACGCCGACGCGGTCGGCTATCTGGATGGTGCGAGGGAAGCGGCGAAGGACGGCTTCGTCAGCGGTGGTACCCGGCGCAACCTCGCGTGGGTGGAGCCCCATGTCGACTTCGGGGCCCTCGGTGAGATCGAACGGCTGCTGCTGGCCGACGCACAGACGTCAGGGGGGTTGCTGGTCGCCGGTGAGGTGCCGGGTGCGCCGGTGATCGGCGAGTTGGTGCCCGCGGGGCAGGCGTCGATCACCGTCCGCTGAGTCGCCGTCCGCAGAGATACCAGCCGCTGGTCCCCCGGGATTCGCGATCAGCGGCAGCCCCACCAGGAGGACCACCGCCACCATCAGACCTCCGGCGACGACGGTCATCGCCCACACGTACGGTGGCAACGGGCCGGTGCCGCCGGCACCGGTGAGCCGGCCGGCGAGTCCGCCGAGTCCGCCGAGGCTGATCGCCAGCGCGCGCAGCACGGTGTGCGCTCCGAACCGGTCCTGGCTGTCCAGACAGCCGCAGCGCGGGCGCACCCCGCGCCTGAGTTGCACACCGGCGTAACCGGCGAAGATCCCGCCCAGCACGACCATGCCGAGCATCGGCAGCCACGTCGGTGGGAGCACCAGGACCGCGCGGGTCGATGGCGGCAGTACGACCGTCATCGACCCCAGGCCCAGCGCGAGCTCGGCGACCGGCAGCGCCCACGCCAGCCAGCCGACGTTGGCCGCCACGACCCGTCCGTGCTCGCTCAGCACCAGCGCGAACGCCGGGCGGTGGCGCAGTTTCCACCACCCGGCGTTCAGCAGGACGAACCCGCTGCCGGTGGCGCCGACGGCGCCGAGCAGCGTCCAGTCCATCTTCCGCAGTCTCCTTTACGGTTGACCCAGCAGCGGCAGTACGAGCACGGCCTGGCCCGCGCCGAAGGCCAGCACGAGCATGATCTTCAGCCACTTCTCCCAGGCGCTCCAGGCCAGGTCCCACTCACCATCGGCGCCGTAGTACAGCGAGCCGATGGTCATCGCCGCCCGGCCGAGACCGAACGCCGCACCGGCTGCAAACGCGGTGAGGGGCCCGGCGAGACCCGCTACCAGCACCAGAGCCGCGTAGGGCAGTCCGGACGGCACATAGGTGCGCATGCCGGTGCCCATCTCGATCCCGAACTGCAGCGGACCGAAGAACCGGCCGTGCCGGAACACGGTCTCCGGGACCAGCCGTGCGTTCTGCGGCAGCGGGAACCGCGGCCACCCGAACTCCCGGGCGGCCAGCACCACCAGCACGACGATGGTGGCCACGGCCACGGCGGTCACCGGCAGCACCGCGCGCAGCACGGAGCCGACGAGCATCACACCGAGGCCACTGATCACTCCGCCCAGCACCAGGCCGAGCGCGAAAGCATAAGGGGGCAGACCTCGCCAGACCGACGAGCTCAGCACGGAGGCTGAGTTGCGGCTTCAAGTGGAGCCGCTGGTCGCGAACCCCGCCGCCGCGCCGGTCACCAGCCAGGGCCACAGCCCGTCCGTCCCAGCGGTGGACAGCGGGAGCGCGGCGGCCACGCCCGCGACCGCGGCGGCGGTGATCAGTGCTGCCGCTGTCGCGGGATGCCAGGTCAGGCGTTGAGCCGGCCTCATGACACCAGAGCCCGGCAGATGCTGAACACATTCCGGGTCTCTTCGCCGTCGACCGTCACCGTCATGCTCCCGTCGGAGCACCGGTAGACCTTGCCGTCCGGAGTCTTCCACTTCCACGCGTTCTTGAATCCGGCCTGCTCCGTGCCGCACGACGTGGAGACCGGTGTGTACTTGGTCACCGTGTCGCCCTCCTGCTTCTCGTCGGAGCGGTACCAGCCGTTGGCGTCGCAGTACTCGCTGGACATCTCCTCGCCGCCGAAGCATGCCGCAGAGCCGTTGAACTCACCGCCGGTGTCCGGCCCCTCGTCATAACCGCCGTTCGGGAATCCGTCACGGACCGGGTAGGCGTCCTTGCAGTCGTTGCTGTCCCAGCCCGTCAGCCCGTTCGGGCCGGTCTCGGCCATGGCCCGCCCGCTGTTGCCCCAGGTGAGCGAGAGCGCCCCCACGGTGAGTGCCGACAGGGCCATTCCGCGCAACACGCTCCTGCGGGAGGTGGGCTGCTTCAGCCCGCGCAACGCGGCGGTGGGCCGGACCTCACCGCCGTAACTCTGGTTGACCAGGGGGATGTCAGCCAACTGTGACGTCATGACGACGACCTTTCTATGAGAGGGGCAGCGGGGGTGACGGCGAGCGCAGCCGCGATGTCGCGCTCGCTGCTCGGAAGGTGCAGCGAGCCGACCGTGCCGTCGGTGCCGACGGTGAGGAGTACGGGCGGACTCAGGTGGGCCAGCGACGACCATGCGTCGCGGTCCTGTACGACCTGCACCGTCTCCGGCAGCGTCGACCACCGCTCCGGCGGCTCGTAGGTGAGCAGCACTGGCCGGAACTCCGGTGTCGCGACCTCGGCGAGGACCGCGGTGGCGTACCGGCACAGCGGGCAGCTCGCGTCGGCGACCAGCACCGTTCGTTCCCGGCCTGGTTCGGCGATGCGTTCCACGAACGGGGCAGGGAGCTGCAGTTCTGCCGGTGCTGCGGCGGTAGCGGCGCGTTCGTCCACGTGACGGCGCAGCATCCGCACTTCTCGCAGCACCGCCGCGAGCGCGAGATAGAGAATGACGATCGCGATCCAACTGAGGATCACCATGGCGAGGGTGGGAGACATAGGTGCCCGGCCGCCTTAGGCCGCGGTCCAGGCGGCGTCGATCCCGTCCACCCACGTCAGCAGGGCAGAGGCGTCGAGCCGGGACCCCGGGTCGATCCGTATCTCGGCGGCGCCCTTCGCTCCGGCGACAACGTACAGGTAGTCGTGCTCGCTGGCGGAGTCGGCGGAGCGTCCGGGCAACGGCACGCGCCACAGCTCCCCGTGCCGGGTGGACTTGCCGCGGTGCTTCGGAACCATCCTCCGGGCCTGCCGCGGTCCGGGGACGACGATCGTGCCCCGGTCAGCCACGGTCACCGCCGTCTGCTGCAGCGCGGTGTCCCCCTGTGTGAAGCGTTCCGGGCGCACCCGCATGCCGCGGGGGTGGTCCTGGATCTCCAGCGTGCCGAACAGTCCGATCAGCGTCTCCCGGCTCGGTGCGGGGCCGGAGAACACGGTCATCAGCTCGTGGTACCTCTCCAGCAGGGTGACGATCGTGGTGTTCCCGTCCGCAGTGGCGGCCACGACGGTCTCCCGCCCCTTGACGACGAACCGGTCCGTGGAAGCGGCCTTGATCACGTGCTTGCGAACGAAGTCGTGATAGCCACGAGAACCGATCTGGAACCCGCGGCTGTAGGCGCCGCCGACGAACCGTACGTTGGTCGCCACCGCTCGTACGGGCGCTTCGTCGGCAAGGTACAACGCGAGTCTGTCTCCACTCGGAGCCATGATGCGCAAAGTCGAGCCCGCCATCAGGACCACCTCCAGAACATAAGCAGCGGATAAATCATTCATCGTGCGGAAGCACGGAATGCGTCCGCTCAATCACCTTGCCTGTCATGTGCCTTCGGTGCCTCTCGGCGGGTACCGAAGGATTTTTCCGCCGCTGGTCGTTGCGCCGGAGTTCTGGAGGTTGCCCGGGTTCGCCATGAGATAGATCACAGCTTGTAAAGCGCGAACGGCTCAACGGAGCATTCGCTCGGCGCATCCCTCCTGAATAAGAATCACGATAAATTCCGTCAGGGTGGGGCCCGTTGAATCGCCAAGGTGGGGAATCCGTGCACCTCGTGGGACGCGAGGAGGAATTGTGCTCGATCGACGAGCTGCGCACTGAGGTCTGGGGCGGATACGGCACGGGAGTGCTGATTCGGGGCGCGGCGGGCATGGGCAGGACGGCGCTGCTCCGCGCGGCGTGCGAGCGGGCCCGGCGCGCGGGAGCGCTCGTCTTCGCAGCCGGGGCGGACCGGCTGGAGGCCGACTGTCCGTTCGGCGTCGTCCGGCAGTTGTTCGAGGACGTCGACGGATCCCGGCCCGTGCCCGGCCTGGATGGCCTGAACGAGCTGTACGACAGGGCCATGGAGCTGGCGGCGGACCGGCCGGTGGTCATCGCGGTGGACGATCTCCGGTGGATCGACGACGCCTCGGCACGGTGGCTCGCGTATCTGCTGCGCAGGACCCGCCGTCGGCGTGTTCTCGTCATGGCGACCACGAGCCTGCCGACGGACGTCATCGACGCCGACCTCGTAAGCCGTTTCGACCACGTGATCGCCCTCGACGGGCTGCGCACCGAGGCTGTCGTCGACCTCGCGGGAGACATTCTGGGTACGCCGGTCGAGAAGGAGTTCGGCGCCTCGTGCCATCAGGCCACCGATGGCAGCCCGTTGCTGCTGCACGCGGTGCTGTGCGCCATGCGGGAATCGAAACGGCCGGTGAGCCCCGCGGTCCTGAGTGAGGTGCTGGCGAGCCCTCCGCCGGTCGTCATGACCTGGCTGCGACGAACCCTGGCGACCTGCGGTTCCGGCGCCGGCGAACTGGTCGAGGTGATCGCGGCGTTCGGCGAACCGGTCGAACTGGACCTGGCCGTCGCCACGGCCGAACTCGCTACCGCCCGCGTGGCACCGCTGGTCGACGCGCTGGTGGCAGCGCGGCTGCTGTACTGGTGCCGCGACCGGGTATCCCTGCGGCCGCCTGTGGTCCAGGCGGCCGTGCTGGTCGGCCTCGCGCCCGGCGCCGGCCGGGTACTGCGCGCCAGGGCCGCGCGGCTACTGCATTCCAGGGGAGCGCCGGCGGCCGACATCGCCGCACAGCTGCTCCGGTCCGGTCCGCTCGGTGAGCCGTGGGCAGCCGACGTGCTGTGCGCAGCGGCCGCGCAGGCCACGGCAGAGGGCGACTCCGACCGCGCCCTGGACCACCTGCGGTCGGCACTGCGCGAACCGATGAGCTCCCGGAGACGGTCGGAGCTGATGGTGCACATGGGGTCGGCCCAGCCACCGGCCGACGTCGGCTCGGCCGTCGGCTACCTGCGCCGGGCCCTGGACGTCACCTCGGACCACTCGGTCCAGGCCGGTGCTGCGCGGCGGCTGGCCGGACTGCTGTGCCTGAGCGAGCGTTACGGGGAGGGCATGCGGGTACTGCGGAACGTGGCCGGGTCGGCACGGGACCGCTCCCCCGAGGTCGCGTTGAGCCTGGAGGTCGAGGAGGCTCTGCTGGGCCTGTGTCATCTGCCCTCGCCGGATGCGGCGCCGGCCCGGCTCGCCGGCCGCATGGACCTCACCGAGGAGCCGGAGAACGACGCGCTGGGCATCCTGTGGTCGGTCCGCGCGATGATGTCCGGCCTGCAGCGGCAGCAGGCGGTGAAGCTGGCGTCGCGGGCACTGGATCGCGGTCTCCCACAAGTGAACGAGGCGTCCCTCCACCACCCGATGAGCGTGCTGACCCTGGCGGTGGCCGGTGAACTCGAACTCGCCGTTCACCACGCCGGCCAGGCGGTCGACCAAGCGCACCGCTCCCGCTCTGCGCTGGGTGGCGCCCGGGCACTCGCCGTGCGCAGCGAGGTGAACTACCGGCTGGGACGGCTGGAGGACTGCCAGAACGACGCGCGGGCCTGCCGGGACACACTCCTCCAGTTCGGCTCACGCCGGGCGGACGGCATGGCCATGGCCGCGACCGCACGGCTGGCGGACGCCCTGGTGGACAGCGGTGACCCGGACGCGGCCGAGCACGTGATCGCGGATGTGCTGGCGGGACAGACCGTGCCTGCGAACCTGCTGGGCACCTGGCTGCTCACCAGTCGGGGCCGCCTGCGCCTGGCCAAGGGAGAGATCCGGCAGGGCGTGGACGACCTGCTCGAGACGGGCCGGCGGCTGGACTCCTGGCAGGTGACCAATCCGGCCGTCATTCCCTGGCGTTCGCTGGCCGGGCTCGGATACGCGGCGATGGGGAAGAGCTCGGCAGCCCGCGAACTCATCGAGGAGGAACTGGCCCTGGCGCACCAGTGGGGAAGCTCGCGAGCGGTCGGCATGGCGTTGCGGGCGGCAGGCAGGGCGGCGAAGGGAAGCGCAGGCGTCGCTCTGTTGCGCGAAGCGGTCGCCGCGCTGAGCCGCTCCCACGCGTCGCTGGAGCATGCGCGGGCCCTTGCCGACCTCGGCACGGCGCTGCGTACGACCAACCAGCTCGCCGATGCCCGCCACCACCTGCGTCAGGCGGCGACCTCCGCACAGCAGTGCGGCGCCATCGCGCTGGTTCGCCTCGCTCGCGCCGAGCTCATCGCGGCTGGTGCCCGGCCCCGCCGCCAGGCTCACTGCGGGCTCGAGTCCCTCACCCCGACCGAGCGCCGGGTGGCTCACCTGGCGGCGCGGGGGTTGAGCAACCGGGAGATCTCCGAGCGCCTCTTCGTCGTACGACGCACCGTGGAGCTGCACTTGAGCAGCATCTACCGCAAGCTCGGGGTCCGCGGCCGGGTGGACCTGCCTGCGAGGATGCCGGGCGATCGGACGTAGCCCGGCCGTGGGGCGCGGGGCGCGGGGCGCGGTGACCATCCGACGATTCGCTCGTTCTGCTGCACGTGCGTTCACAGGACGCGATAGCCACCACGCACACGTCCGTCAGCGTCGAGCCCGTGGGGCTCGAGCAGGCCGAGGCCGCGCTCGTCGAGCACTACCCTCGGCTGGTCCGGATCGCCTATCCGTGCTGCCCCCCGGGGCTCGGCCGCAACCGCAGGGTGCTCACCGCGCACGCGCTCGCGCAGCGCGCCCTGCCGCGCGGCCGATCGGCACGGCGATCCGGATCGGCGAACGGTGCAGGCTCCATTCCGACCTGCCGAGCAGCCCGGACCATCACGGCATGCCGCTCAGTGGTGGGGAACCGGGGGGAGTCACCAAGTGCGGCCCGCCTCGAGGAGGAGGTCGCGGACCCGGGTGACGTCGGGGTTGTCGGGCCTGCCGGGGCGCTGGACGAGGTAGCCGGTGTTGATGGGCGGGTCGTCTGGTTCGTGCAGGGGCACGAGGGCGCCGGAGGCGAGTTCGCCCTGGCACAGGAAGCGGGGCAGGACGGTGAAGCCGGCTCCCGCGGCGACCGTGGCGAGTACGCCGCGCAGGTCGGGGACGGTGACGGCAGCGGGGCAGGACAGCCGCGTGCCGAAAACGTGGCGCCAGTAGCGGCGGGCGATGGGCAGGTCCTCGGCGTAGGTGACCAGGGGGACGGCGTGCAGCGCGGCCGGGCCGTCGGCGGCCAGCCGTTCCTTCAGGCGGCCGGCCAAGGCGGGCGCGGCGACCAGGACGAACTCCTCGTCCATCAGCGGCACGGCGGCCAGCGCCCTCCCGCGCGGCCGGACGGTGGCGATCACCAGGTCATAGCGTCCGGCGCGCAACTCCTCCAGGAGCGGGTCGGTCAGGCCCATGGTCACGCGCAGCCGTACTCCGTCGGCGGCCAGCGGGGCGAGGGTCGGCAGGACGCGGGTGCACAGCAGTTCGGCAGGCCCTGCCAGATGGACGGGGGCGGCCGCCTTGTCTGGTGCGGTGTCGTGCCCGGCGACGGCGGCGAGCGTGTCGAGGGGCACGGCCACGCGGGCCGCGAGGTCGTGGGCGACGGGTGTCGGGGCGACGCCGCGCGGCAGGCGCTGGAACAGCTCGCGGCCCGTCTGCCGTTCCAGGGCACGGATCTGGGTGGTCACCGTGGGCTGGGACAGGCCCAGCAGTCCGGCGGCGGCGGTGAAGGAACCGGAGCGGTACACAGCCAGGAAGGTGCGTAGCAGGTTCAGGTCCGGTTGGGATGCCGCAGCGGACTGCCGCACCCCGATCGGACCATCGGGATCCTTATGTCTCACGAAGGAATCCTATCCGCTCCCTATGGCACAGCGGGCTGTGGCGGCATCCGGAGCCTTACGCCCGGAACGCGGCCGGGCGCTTGGGGGACGCCTCGGCCAGGGCGTCCGTCACCGCGTCGACGCCGCCGCGCAAGCCGTAGACGGGGGTGCCGGGCTGCTGTCGCCAGGAGTCGTCGATGCCGCCGGCGTCCACGGTGTCGAAGCCGAGCTCGTCGATGAGGTCGCGGACGATCTTCTTGGCGGCCTCGTCGTCGCCGGCGACCGGCAGCGCCATCCGCTCGGGGTCGCCCTTCGGGTGCGGCTTGTCGAGGATGTCCTGGGCGTAGGTGCCGTTGAACGCCTTGATAACCGGCTGGCCGAGGTGCTGCTGCGTCCAACGGCTCTCGGTGAGCCCTTCGTCCTCGATGGCGGCGATCCGGCCGTCGCGCTCCTTGGGGTAGTAGTTGCCGGTGTCGATCACGGCGAAGCCGTCGGCGGCCCCGTCGAACAGGCCGGGCGGAAGGTCGGGGATGTTCTTGAGCGGGATGGTGACCACAACGACCTCGGCGCCGCGGGCCGCTTCGGTCACGGCTACCGGGGTGGCGCCGGTCTCCTCGGCCAGCGCGGTCAGGGTGTGCGGGCCGCGGGAGTTGGCGACGGACACGTCGTGCCCGAGGGCGGTCAGCCGCCGGGTGAGGTTGCCGCCGATGTTGCCGGCGCCGATGATGCCGATCTTCATGGGGAGTCTCCTTGGGTCGGGGTGGGTGCGGAGGGTGGGGTGCTGTTCCTGGCCGTGTCACACGGCGTCGCTGAGGGCCTCGAACTCGCCGTCGGTCAGGGTGAGGGTCGCGGCCTGGAGGTTCTCCTCGAGGTGGGCGACGCGGGAGGTGCCGGGGATGGGCAGCATGACCGGGGAGCGGCGCAGCAGCCAGGCAAGGGCGAGCTGGGAGGGGCTGGCGCCGTGCTGCTGGGCGGCGGCGTCGAGCGGGCCGCCGGGGCGGGCGAGTTCGCCGGTGGCCATGGGGAACCACGGGATGAAGGCGATGTTCTCGGCCTCGGCGTACTCCAGGACGTCCTCGGCGCTGCGGTTGGCGAGGTTGTACAGGTTCTGCACGGAGACGATCTCGGCGATGCCGCGGGCTTCCTTGAGCTGGTCGACGGTCACCTCGGAGACGCCGATGTGGCGGATCTTGCCCTCCTGCTGGAGGAGGACGAGCTCGCCGAGCTGGTCGGCGAGGGGCACCTGCGGGTCGATGCGGTGCAGCTGGTAGAGGTCGATCCGCTCGAGGCCGAGGTGGCGCAGGCTCAGTTCCAGCTGCTGGCGCAGGTACTCGGGGCGGCCCACCGGGCGCCAGTCGTCGGGGCCGGGCCGGGTCAGGCCGCCCTTGGTGGCGATGACGATGTCGTCGTTGTAGGGGTGGAGGGCCTTGCGGATGAGGCGTTCGCTGACGAAGGGGCCGTAGGAGTCGGCGGTGTCGATGAAGGTGACGCCGAGTTCGACGGCGCGGCGCAGGACGCGTACGGCCTGGTGGGCGTCCTTGGGCTCGCCCCAGACGCCGGGGCCGGTCAGCTGCATGGCACCGTAGCCGAGGCGGTTCACGGGCAGGTCGCCACCGAGGGCGAAGGTGCCGGAGGCCTGGGCGGGGCGCGGGGAGCTGGTGCTCATGGGAGCGTCCTTTCATGTGAGCTGGATGGGCTGAACCGGGGGCAGGGATGGGCCTGTTCAGCGAGAGGGATGTGCTGACCGTCAGGGTCAGTTGCCGGTGGTGTTCAGCGGAGCAGGTTGTGGCGGTGCCGACCGAGCCGGGAGGCTGTTGGCGGTGACCAGCAGGATGCCGATGAGGACGGGGCGCTTGCCGCGCATGTCCCCGAGCCGCCCCAACAGCGGGGTGGAGACGGCTGCGGACAGCAGGGTGGCGGTGGTCAGCCAGCCGGCGGTGGAGGCGGTCAGGGACAACTCGTCGCGGATAACGGCCAGGATGGGCACGACCAGGTCTGCATCATGGCCACGACAGTGACCGCAGAGCGAACAGACAGGGAACGGGAGAACGAACGCCCCGGGCCGCGCGGTCAGCGGGTCGCGACCGGGGCGCCCAGCAGGCCGGACAGGAGCGCGTCGCTCGCGGGCCCCAGCAGCAGGCTGCCGCTGCCCTCCGACTCCAGCCCGATCACCAGGGCGATCGCGATATCGGCTGCCTCGCCGGGCTCGATACCGCCCACGGTGCCGGCCTCGGTGAACAGGCCGATCAGCAGGCGCCGCAGGTCCGCGGTGAAGGCGGTGCAGATCCCGCCGAACACCCGGGCCTTTTCGTCCAGGAGTTCGGCGGCGTGCGGGGAGTCCCCGGCGAGCTGGAGGACCAGGTCGAGCTTGGCGGCCAGGACGCCCCGGATGCGGTCGGCGTACGGGGCGTCCTCGGCGGCCGCCGCCTGGGCGCGCTCCAGTGCCCGGGTGTGCAGGCGGTGGGCGAGCTGCCGGAAGGCGTCGTCCTTGCTGCGGACGTACTGGTAGACCGCTGACCGGGACACGCCCATGGTGGTGGCGATGTCGTCCATGGTGGTGCGCCGCACGCCGTACCGGGTCAGACAGTCGTAGGTGGCGTCCAGGACCTCACCCAGCCGGTCGGTGCCCATGGCTCAGGCCAGCTTCTTGAGCAGTTCCGCGGCGAGCGGGGCGGAGGAGGCCGGGTTCTGGCCGGTGACCAGGTTGCGGTCGACGACCACGTTCGGGACCCACGGCTCGCCCGCCTGCACCTGCAGGCCCGCATCCGTCAGGCGGGTCTCCAGCAGCCACTTCGCCTTGTCGGCGAAGCCGGCCTGCGTTTCCTCGGAGTTGGTGAACGCGGCCACCTGGTAGCCCGCGAAGGCGTTGGAGCCGTCGGTCTTCACGGCCGCGAGCAGGGCGGCCGGGGCGTGGCAGACCACACCCAGCGGCTTACCCGCCTCGAGGGTGTCGATCAGCAGCTTGCCGGAGGTGGCGTCGACGGCGAGGTCCTCCATGGGGCCGTGACCGCCGGGGTAGACAACGGCGGCGTAGGCGTCGAGGTTCACGTCCTCGAGCTTGATCGGGTTCTGCAGCTCGGTTATCGCGGCGAGCGCGCTCGCGATCTTGTCGGCGTTCTCCTGGCCGCCGTTGACCTCGGCGGCGAGGCTGGCCTTGTCCACGGTGGGGACGACGCTGCCCGGGGTGGCTACGACGATCTCGTGGCCGGCGGCCCTGAACGCCTTGTACGGGGCGACGGCCTCCTCGGCCCAGAAGCCGGTCGGGTGCTTGGTGCCATCAGCCAGCGTCCAGTAGTCGACGCCGGTCATCACGAAGAGGATCTTCGACATGGTGTTTCTCCGAGGGTAGGGGCCCGGCTGACCGGGGCCCGGTGGGGTGGGTGCGTATCGTGCGCTCTGACGTGCTGCGTCCGCTGACACTCTGCGATCGCTGACGCTTTGAGTGCAGATCGTCAGAGCGGCGATGTCCTCGACATTAGGCTGTAGTCCGATAGGTATCCAATGGGGAAAACAATGCCTGGCATTGGAACTCCAATGGCTCTTCGGGAATAGGGATCAGTCGGTGTACCCGACCCTCTCGTACGCTCCGCAGCCATCGCAGCCATCTGTCCACGTGTCCCGGGCCACCGTCCTCGACCAGCGCACGATCTTGGCAGGGCGGATCGGGTTGAGCCCTTTCCTGCCGGCATAGGGCTCCCTGACTGAGACGCATGGAGTTGCTGAGGACAGGACGGGCCGCCGTGCCCTGCTGACGTCGACCACCGGTCAGCGGCGTTTCACTGAGCCGCGGATGAAGGCGGCCTGGCCCGCATGCTGCAAACCGTCCGCGATGACACTCACCAGCCGCACCCCCAGGGTCACCGGTGGGTCCCAGGACTCGTCCACGATCCTGTTCAGCGCATGGGCGCTCAGCCCGGTGACGAAGCCCATGGTCTGCTCATGGACGGCGTCGAAGTAGCCCAACAGCGACTCGGACGACTCGACCTGCACCGCGGCGGCCTGCTTGCTGGAGTGACCGAAGCCGGTCGCCTCGGGAGGAAAGGGGAGACCGAAACGGCTGACCCAGTCCTGAGAGAGCCACACCTGTTCCTGGCCCGAGGCGTCGGCCACGTGATCGTCCTGAATCCGCGAGAGGTGCCACACGAGCCAGGCGATGGAGTTGGCCCGGGGATCGAGACGGGCATGGAGATCCTTCACCGTGAGCCCCTCGGCCGCCTCGTGCACCACCTCGTGGATGCGTCCGAAAGCGTCCGCGAGCACATCTGATGCCTTCATACTCCGAGTAAACGCGCGGGGTTCCGACAATTGTGAGCCGACACGGTTCCGGGGAGCGCGGTCACCCAAGCGCGCCGTCGGCGCGGAGCTCCGCGTGGGCGCTTCGACGATCCGCAGGATCCTCGAACGCCGGAAGATGCCCCCAGCACCCGTGGTTCTGACTCGACCGTCAGGCGCCCCGCGATGCCGTACACCGCTGTCGCCAAGTGCTATGAGCCCAAGGGAACCGGTAGTTGTTACGGTGCGCTGGGCTGGAGTCAGCATCGCGCTGCCGCGCACCGGACGTCGTCCAGCACCACTTCGCTGGTCACCGACGCGCTCAGGGAGAGCTTGTGCTTGATCCTGTGGGCGCTGAGTTGCGGTTCCACATGGTCCGCACCCAGCTACGTGAGGCTCGACGGGACGATCCCGTAACGGCGCATCTTGCGGTATATGGTGGCGCGGGAGATCCCGAGATCCTGTGCGGTGCGCTGGACATTGGAGTTGCGGTCCATCAGCCCACGCAGAATGGCATCGCGTTCCAGCGCTTCGATGGTGGTCAAGACCCTGTGCGAGGACACCCGGCATTCCGGCGGGAGATCCTCCACTCGGAGGATCCGGCCGGATGGTCGCCGTGCGAAGCCACGGATCACCGGCTCGAGTTGCCGGACATTCTCCGGCCAAGAACATCGCTGAAGCATGGCAAGCGCCTCCGAGGAACAACTGCTCTCTCCGCTCGGCCGATATTTGAGCAGGAAGAACCGGACCAGGTGCTCGATGTCTCCATAGCGATGACGGAGGGGCGGCACCTCCACCGAGGCGCCGCACAGACGGTCGAGCTGGTCGTCGGCACCGACCATGGACGGCTGGCTTGTCATGACCAGTTGCCCGGTGGCGGTCCGATCAAGCCGCGCCAGGAGGCTCCTCAGGTGCCTGCGCACGTGGTCGCCCAGCAGGTGGACATCGCACAGGACGACCACGTTCGACGGTTCGGCCAGCAGGTCGTTGATGTGGCTCAGCCAGTGCTCCGTGGCGTGCGGCGACTCCGACAGCGGCGCTTCGATCATCGCGAGCGGGCCACCGGCACCGTGGGCTCGGTGGATGGCTTCGATCAGCGTGCTCTTGCCGACACCGGCTTCGCCAACGAGATGAAGCCAGGACCCGGCGATGAACGCCGCTTCGCTTTCGGCGACCGCGCGCAGCCATGGCTGGGACGAGCCCACCAACCCCAGGCTCGATCGTGCACCTCCAACGGAATCGACCGGTCCGGGCTGGGGACGTCCGATCACCCGGACTCGGAAGATGGCGCCCGCGTCGCTGTCCTCGCGTCGGCTACGGCTGACCCGGAGTTTGGCGACGCGGCCAGAGGGGAGGGCGATGCTGCGAGTCCCTTCGAACCGCGGGTCGTCGGCGACCTCACGTGCGTGGTCGAGCAGCGCGTAGTGATCCGGCCCGGCCACGGCGGCACGCAGCTGCTCGTTCATCATGACCACATCACGATTGAGGGCCAGCACGGGTCCCGGGCGCACCGAGGAGCACGCGTCCATGTAGTCCTGGAACAGGGCCCGCTCTCGCCGCGAACTGATCGCGGCGAGCTCGCTTTCGATCTGGCCCGTAACAGAGCGGGCCAAGGCCATGAGCATTCCGGCAGAGCCCTGACGGCTCGTGGTCAGGTTGAAGGCGCCCAGTAGCGTGCGCCGGGTGGGATGCAGGATCGGCACGGCCGCGCAGTGGAAGTCCCGCAGCGCCTCGACGTAGTGCTCGCTTCCGGAGATCATGACCGGGCGGCCGCTGGCCAGCGCGGTCCCGATGCCGTTGGTGCCCACGTAGCGCTCGGAGAACACGTGACCCGGGGCCAGGTGCACTCGGTTGAGCCGCGTCGTCAGACCCTCGTGGGAGACCATTCGGGACAGCACCACGCCGTTCCGGTTTGTGATCATCATGGACACCGGGTCGTCGGCAAGCTGCTCGTGCAGCCTCTTCAGGATCGGTAGCGCCGCCCGGGTGAGCGGACTGTCCAGGTTGGGGTTCTGCAGGTACGGAGCGTCGAGGCGGCTCGACTTCACCTCGTGCTCGATCGAACGTTGCCACGAGGCGACCACGAGCGGGCGGGCGCTTGGATCCTTGGTGACATCCAGATACAGCTCTCTGGCTGCCGTCAGAGAGCTGCCAGGTTGACGTCGGGGCATTTAACACTCCCGTATGGCGCTCGTCACAATCTCTCGGTGGAGTGATTGGAGCAGCTCGATGGCGCCGCGCCTACGGCGTGTATCACATTGATACATCCGCGGACGGCTTCTGAGACATCGACCTGCGAGCGGCGGGCTGTGTAATCGGCGCACTATCCACCCGCCGACTCGCAGGGGAGCCGCGATGAAAGCCGTGCAAGTCACCGAATACGACGGGCCGCCAGTGCTCGTGGATGTGCCGGACCCGCAGATCACCGGTCCGCTGGATGTGATCGTGAAGGTCGGAGGAGCGGGAGTCTGCCGCACCGATCTGCACATCCTTGAAGGACAGTGGAGCGACAAGAGCGGGGTCGTCCTGCCCTACACCATCGGTCACGAGAACGCCGGTTGGGTGGAGGCAGTGGGGCAGGCCGTCACGCACGTCGAGGTCGGCGACCCGGTCATCCTGCACCCCCTGGTGACCTGCGGTCTGTGCCGCGCCTGCAGGGCCGGCGACGACGTGCACTGCATGAACTCGTCCTTCCCCGGGATCGACACCGACGGGGGCTACGCCGAGTACCTGAGGACGACCGCCCGCTCGGTCGTGACACTGGACCCGTCTCTTGAGCCGGCCTCGGTGGCGGCCCTGGCCGATGCCGGGCTCACCGCGTACCACGCCGTCGCCAAGGCGGCCCGGGTCCTGCGCCCCGGTGACCGGGCAGTGGTGATCGGCGCCGGTGGACTCGGGCACATCGGCATTCAGGTGCTCCGGGCCCTTTCACCGGTCGAGATGATCGTCATCGACCGGAGCCCGGGTGCCCTCGCCCTCGCCAAGGAGCTGGGGGCTGAACACACGCTTCTCGCGGACGGGAGTGAAGCCGAACGCGTCCTGGAGCTGACCGGAGGGCACGGGGCGGAAGCGGTTTTGGACTTCGTCGGCGAGGGCGGTGCCGTCGAGGTGGGCGTGGCCTGCCTGCGCCGTAACGGCGACTACTACGTCATCGGCTACGGCGGTCACCTCGACGTTCCGACGATCGACGTCATCTCCACCGAGATCAACTTCATCGGCAACCTCGTGGGGTCCTACAACGACCTCTCCGAGCTGATGGTCCTGGCAGCCCAGGGCAAGGTCAGCCTGCACACCCAGCGGTACCCCCTGGCGTCCTTCCGGGAAGCCCTCGACGACTTGACCGCCGGTGCCGTACGCGGCCGAGCGATCTTGATCCCCTGACGGCGAAGGAGCCGCGTCCATGCGCAAGAGATCGAAGGGCCTGGTCGCCACCGCGGCCGTCGCGGCCCTCACGGCCACCGGATGCACCGGTCAGAACCAGGTCGAGAACAAGCCCGACAAGCCCGCACTGTTCAAGCCCGGGTCGGAGATCGGCTACAGCAAGTACGGCAAGGACTACCCGAAGGCGAAGGTGAAGGACGTCCCGGGACCCTGCAGCTACGAGTCGATCAGCCGCAAGGACTACTCCGGTCAGACACTGAAGATCATCAGCCACGCCGTCCCGGTCATCGGCGAGCCGACCCAGCTGCATGCAAAACAGTTCGAGGACATCACCGGGGCGAAGGTGGAGGTGATCAACGTCCCCTTCGGGGAGCTGCACCAGAAGATCCTCACCCCCTTGCAGGCAAACCAGCCGGCGTACGACGTGATGTTCTACCCCTCCTTGTGGATCGGCGACATGGCCCCTTATCTGGCGCCGGTGCCGCGGAAGTATCTGGACACCCCCGGCATGAAGGACGTCACGCAGGCCTACATGGACGTGGCGACCTGGGACGGGAAGGTGGTGCAGTACCCCGTTGACGGTGACCGGCATTACCTCAAGGTCCGGACGGATGTCCTGAAGGACCCGAAGCGGCAGGCGGCGTACAAGGAGGCCACGGGTAAGGACCTGCGGGTCCCCAAGACGTGGACCGAATACCAGGAGGTCGCCGAGTTCTTCAGCGACAAGGATGTCGACGGCGACGGCAAGCGCAACTTCGGCAGCGCCGAGGTGACCAAGCGTGACGACCTGACGTTCTCCGCGTTCATCAGCCGTGCGGCGCCGTATGTGAAGCACCCGGACGTCAAAGGTGGCTTCTTCTTCGACGTCGAGACCATGAAGCCGCTGATCAACACGCCCGGCTTCGTACGCGCCCTGGGAGACATGGTGAAGGCCAAGTCGACCTGGGCGCCCGGGGGCGCCAACTTCGGCCTGGGTGACGAGATCTTCTCGTTCGGAGGCGGCCAGACGCTGATGTCCTATTCGTGGGACGACGCGTTCATCCAGGCCCAGCAGCCGGACAACAAGATCCGCAACAAGGTCGAGGCGGCGCCGCTGCCGGGGTCCAAGGAGGTCTACAACCGCAAGACGGAGACGTGGGACAAGACTCCGAACCAGGCTCCCTACTTCACCTGGGGATGGACCTCGGCAGTGGCCAAGGCCGCGCCCAACCAGGAGATGGCCTTCGACTACCTGTGCTTCTTCAGCAACGAGGCCAACGCCGCCCTGGACCTGACCATCGGCCGTTTCGGTGTCAACCCGTACCGCGACTCCCACTTCGATGCGGGCTTCTGGGAGAAGCAGGGCTGGGACAAGGACGTCGCGAAGTCGTATGTGCAGACCCTCTCCGGCATGGAGAAGAGCACCAACCGCGTCTTCGACCTGCGCGTACCCGGCGTCAACGCGTACATGTCCGCACTGGCCAACGGGGTCGCGGCTGCTCTGGCAGGGCAGAAGGCTCCGCAGCGGGCGCTCGACGACGTGGCCGAGGAATGGGCCAAGACCACTGAGCAGATCGGCAAGGACAAGGTCCGACGCGCCTATCGCAACGTGGTGGCACTCGAGGACTACGACTACTCCTGACTCGATCGCAGGACGCCCCCCGGGGGGAGCCGGCCCAGCCGGTGGCCCCCTGGGAGGCGCTCCCCCACTTCCGCAAGGAGAACCATGGACGTCCTGCGTCGGCACAAGAGCATGTTCCTGCTCCCCGGACTGCTCACGCTCGCGCTGATCATCATCTTCCCGCTCCTGTTCACCATTCGTGTCAGCTTCTCCGGCTGGAACGTCAGCAACCCATCGATGGACTTCGTGGGAGGGGCCAACTACGCCACGATGCTGCGCGACAGCCGTTTCTGGGCCTCGATCACGCGCCTGATCCTGCTGGCGGGCGGCACGGTCCTGATCCAGTACATCGTCGGGTTCGGGATGGCCCTGCTGGTCTGGCGTGAGGTACGCGGCCGACGTCTTTGGCGGGTGCTGTTCCTCGTCCCCATGATGACCACTCCCGTGGTGATGGCCGCCATCTGGCAGACGATCTTCCACGAGTCACTGGGGCCGGTGAACGATCTGCTCGGGAGGCTGGGCCTCACCGAGATTGCTTGGCTCACCGAGTCCGGGCCGGCACTGGCCGCGCTGATGACCGTCGAGGTCTGGCAGTGGACTCCGTTCATGTTCCTCCTGCTGTTGGCCGGCCTGCTGAGCCTCCCCAAGGAACCGTTCATGGCCGCCGCGATCGACGGCGCCGACACGTGGCGCACCTTCTGGAAAGTGACCTTCCCGCTCATGGCGCCGGTGTCGGTCGCGGCCATCATCATCCGGCTGATCGAGGCGTCCAAGCTCTCCGACAGCGTCTACGTGCTCACCTCCGGAGGGCCGGGCTCCTCCACGGAGACTCCGGGTTACTACCTCTACATCCAGGGGCTCAGGGATCAGCAGACCGGGTACAGCGGCGCGATGTCCCTGACCTACCTGGTCCTGATGATCGTCACGCTCACGGCCGTTGCCGCCTTGCTCACCAAGGGCCTCAAGCTGAAGGGGGACTCATGAGATCGCTCCTTTACCCCGCATTCAAGTACACCGTCATCGGACTCTGGGCATGCTTCGTCGCGGGACCGTTCTTCTGGGCCATGACGACCAGCTTCAAGGACGCCAACGGGGTCCAGGGGGGCGCCACCTACATCCCCTGGATGCAGTACGAACCCACCGCCACCGGCTGGCACAACATCTTCGGTGGTGCCGGTGGTATCGATGTGATCCATCCCTTCATCAACAGCACCATCATCACCATCGCGGCTTCTGCCATCAGCCTCGCCCTCGGCTCCCTGGCTGCCTACGCGTTGTCCCGCTACCGGTTCAAGCTCGGCTTCATCAAGAACAGCGACATCGTCTTCTTCTTCGTGTCACAGCGGATCATGCCGCCCGTCGTCCTGGTGATCCCCTTCTTCTACCTCCTGCAGCAGGTCAACCTCCTGGACAGCATCCTGGGCCTGGTCATCGTGACGGTCGCCCTGCTGCTGCCGATCGCGGTCTGGGTGATGGTGGACTTCTTCAACGGCATCCCGCGTGAGATCGACGAGATGGCCATGCTCGACGGATGCCCCCCGTTCCAGACCTTCGTCCGTGCGATCCTGCCGAACTCCCTGCCAGGGCTGACCGTGGCGGCCATGTTCTGCGCGGTGTTCGGCTGGAACGACTTCTTCTTCGCCTTCAGGCTGACCTTCACCGAGGTCCAGACCCTGCCCCAGGCGGTCGTCGCCCTCAACTCATCGATCCCGCCCTGGTGGACGCTGTCCGCCGCCGCGCTCTTCGGCGTGGCTCCGCTGATCCTGCTCGCGCTCTGGGTGGAGCGCTATCTGTCCAAAGGAAACCTGTCGGGAGCGGTCCGATGAACCTGAGCGCCAATGATCTGTGCCTGTCCGTCGACGGCGTCGACCATCTCAAGAACGTGACCGCGACCTTTCTACCGGGGCGGCTCCACACCGTCATCGGTCGGACGATGGCCGGAAAGACGACGCTGCTGCGGGTGCTGGCCGGTCTGCTGAGGGTGGACTCCGGCTCCCTGACCAGGGAGGGCGCCGACTTCCTGAAGACGCCGGTCTGGCGACGCGATACCGCCATGGTCTACCAGCAGTTCATCAACTACCCGCATCTCACCGTATTCGACAACGTCGCCTTCCCGCTCCGGCGGGCCGGACTGTCACGGGATGAGGTACGGCGACGGGTCCGGCAGAGTCTGGCGAGTGTCGGCCTGGCCGACTTCGAGCGGCGCAAACCATCTCAGCTCTCCGGCGGCCAGCAGCAGCGGGTCGCAGTGGCTCGGGCCCTTGCACGCAGCGCCGGCATTCTCCTGCTCGACGAGCCGCTGGCAAACCTGGACTACAAGTTGCGTGAACAGCTGCGCGACGAGTTCAAAACGCTCTTCTCGGACCAGGGCGACAC
Organism: Streptomyces sp. NPDC004647; assembly: GCF_040609575.1. NCBI lineage: Bacteria > Bacillati > Actinomycetota > Actinomycetes > Kitasatosporales > Streptomycetaceae > Streptomyces > Streptomyces sp. NPDC004647. Next base: position 73,167 of record NZ_JBEXKU010000009.1, read on the forward strand.
GGTAGTGATCTACACGACCACCGAACCCACGGAGGCGATGATGCTCGGTGATGTGGTGCTGGTCATGCATGAGGGACAGATCCTCCAGACCGGCACTCCGCAGGAGGTCTTCGAGCGCCCGGCGACGACCACGGTGGCGTCCATCATCAACGACCCGCCCATGAACATCTTCGCGGGCCGGATTGAGGGCAGCCAGGTCACGGTGGCCGGCTTCCAGGCCACGCACGTGTCCGCGCATCTCGCCGACCTGCCCGATGGTGCCTACCAGTTCGGCCTGCGGGCAACGGACGTCAGCCTGGCCTCCGCCGGTGTCGAGGGCGAGGTCACCTTCGTTGAGATCTCCGGGTCCGAGACCTTCGTTCACGTGGCCGTCGGCGAGACACCGTTCGTCGTACAGATCGAGGGCATCCATGACGTCGATCTCGGTGATCCGGTAAAGCTGCGGCTCCGTCCCGAGCGGTTGTTCGCCTTCGACGAGCAGGGGGCGCTCGTGCGGACGCCTGCCTGCAATCTCGATCTCGCTTCAGTGGAAGGGCGTTGACATGGCGCAGCTGGACATCGTCGACGTCGGGCACAGCTACGCGCCGGGTGTCGAAGAGAAGCGGTGGGCTCTCAAGCCGCTGAGGCTGACCTTCGAGGCAGCCAGGACCTACGCCCTGGTCGGACCGTCGGGTTGCGGAAAGACCACACTCCTGAACATCCTGTCCGGGCTGGTCAGACCCTCACAGGGCCAGGTGCTGTTCGACGGCGTCGACGTCACGGCTCTGCCCACGAAGGCTCGCAACATAGCCCAGGTGTTCCAGTTTCCCGTCATCTACAACTCGATGACGGTGTACGAGAACCTCGCCTTCCCGCTGCAGTGCCGCCGGTGGGACAAGGCGAGGATCGACGCCAAGGTCCACCAGGTCGCCGAGGCACTGGACCTGGATGATCGGCTCCGTCAGCCCGCCCGGCGGCTCACCGCCGACGACAAGCAGCTGATCTCGCTCGGCCGTGGTCTTGTCCGCGATGACGTGGCGGCCCTGCTGATGGACGAGCCGTTGACCGTCATCGATCCACAGCTGAAGCACTCGCTGCGGCGCAAGATCCGTGAGATCACCGAGCAGTTCCGTCCCACCGTGATCTACGTTACCCACGACCAGTACGAAGCGATGAGCTTTGCCCAGGAAGTGCTGGTCATGAAGGAAGGCCGGGCCATGCAGCAGGGCACTCCGGAGCAGCTCTTCGAGGCGCCCTCATCGGCGTACGTCGGCTACTTCATCGGATCACCGGCAATGAATTTCCTGACCGTGGACCGGGTCAACGGGGACTTCGCTCTGGGCGGTCGGTCCCTGGCCGTGGCGTGGGACATCCCGGAAGGCACCAGCCAGGTCCAGGTGGGAGTCCGGCCCGAGTACGTCAGAGTCGTCACGGAACCTGGGCCCAATACGTTTCCTGCCAGGCTTCGGGGCGTCCGGGACCACGGCCCGCAGCGCGTGCTCGAGATCGAGGTGGCCAACCAGCTCATCAAGGCGAAGGTTCCGCGGGAGGACGGAGTTCCGGCGATCGAGGAGTTCCTGGTGCATCTGCCGCACGCCAAGGCCCTCCCGTATACGGACGGTCACTTGGTACTCCAGCCATAGATCGTGTTCTTGCCGACGGCGGGTCACTCGCACTCGGAGAAGGAGAATGCCCGGCCCTTCGACGGCTCCACGCCAGTGTGTATACACCGCGTTACCGCAGCGGGCCGCTCGCGGGCCGCTCGGCCTGCTGCAAGCGCAGTTACCCGCCGGGCTGGAGATATTCTCCAACTCGGCGGGCTCTGGGCACCGTCGGGACGACAGGATGAGAACCTGCGACCCCTTGACCCCCAGCCGCGCGCCAATTCTCCTGGTTTGCGACAGCCAGAAGGGCCTCGGAGGGTACCCGGGAAAGTTGCTGAGGCCTGCTCAGCCGGTGTCAGTCGCCTGCTGAGGATGCGGTGGCCACCCCCGAACGATGACGTCGGCCTGGCCGACCACCAGCGGCACATCGGCTTGACGGCGACGGCACGGCAGCAGCGCGCCCCGCGTGAAAGAGGCTTCCGCAGATGTCGTGATTGCGCCGCCTTACAACCGCCAGGCAACTACTGCGTGCATTCAGGCAATCGCTCTGGGTAGTCACCTGGTTGCTTCACTGTCTCCACCGAGGAGGAAATGACCCATGCGTCGCTTCATCACCGCCGTTGTCAGCCTCGTTTCGGCCATCGCGCTCACCGCGGGGCTCACCTCGACCGCCTCCGCCTCGCCCACCAGCGCTCCAACCGCACGGCCCGTCGGCGCCGGGCAAGGCATCGATGAGTGCCCGCAGAAGTTCTACTGCCTCTACGACCACCGCGGCTTCAACATCCGCCACGCCGACGGCCAGATCTGGATCTTCAAGTCCCCCGTCACCGACCTCGGGACGCAGGGCGCCGCCGACAGGGCCAGCTCCGTCGTCAACAACCTGGACGAACCCATCTACCTCTACCGGCACTTCCCGACATGGAGCGACCCGGGGACCTGCCTCGAAGTGCCTCCGCACAGGCACGTCTACGACCTCGGCCTGTACACCCTCGACAACGAGGTCTCCTCCGTGGCCCTGAGGGAATTCCCCTGCTACTGACCTAGCCGCGATGGTGAGCTCCACTGCGTACAGGTGCTACCGAGCACGTGATTCCACGGTCGCGATGACACCTGTGGCAGTGGGGAACACCAGAGGTCGCTGCGCGGGTTTGGGCGGTGGCCTGCCCGGTCTGGGGTCGAGCATGATCAGGGGGCCGTACGCTGGTTGGCAACTCGGGCAGGCTTTGGACCTGCCCGCAATGTGCACGAGTGACCCCCTGGTCTTGCTCGACGCGGGACCGGACCGGGGAGTGTGGGTAAAGCCGTGGAGCCGTCCGTCCCCACCCCCGGCCTGGTTCTTTCGCCCCCATGTGAGCGCGGGCGGGCGACGATGTGCGGCCCCGGTGGCGAAGACATGGAGGGGCGCGCGGCGGCGTCCGACCGTACCGGCTGGAACACGTCCGGTTACCGTGGGGGCCGTCCTGCGCGGCAGCCCCCACCGCCCGCTCATACGGGTGGCGCGTCGGCACCCGCCAGAATGCGCGGTTCTACGGCATCGAACTGCTGTCGCTCCCGTTGCCGGGTGCGGCGGTCGCTGAGTTGGGTGCCGAGCCAGCCGAGGAGGAAACCGGCAGGGATGGAGACCAGCCCGGTGGTGTGCAGCGGGAACCAGCTGAAGTCCTGGCCGGGGATGAGGGCGTTGGGGCCGCCGGATGTCACCGTGGAGAACGTCAGGAGCACCAGGACGCAGGCACTGCCGCCGATGAGCGTGGTGAGCAGGCCGGTACGGGTGTAGCGGCGCCAGAAGAGGCTGTAGACGAGTGCCGGAGAAATGACCGAGGCGCCGATGCAGAACGACAGGGTGATCAGCGCCTGAAGCGCCCAGTCCTGGACGACGATCGCGAGAGCCACGGCGGGCAGCCCAACGCCGAGTCCGGCCAGCCGGGCGGTGACCATTTCACGGCCCCGGGAGACCGTGCCGTCGCGCAGCCCCTGGGCGAACAAGTCGTGGGCAAGCGACGAGGCACAGGCCAGGGTCATCCCCGCCACGGACGAGAGCAGGGTGAGGAAGACCGCGGTGGCGACGGCGCTGAAGACGAGAGTGGAGAAGGTTCCCGAGTCTTCGACGACTGCCTGGCCGATCTGCAGGATTGCGAGGCTGCCCTGCGGGCTCCCGGCAGCGATATTACGGCTGCCGATGAGGGCCGTGGCGCCGATGCCGATGACGGCGATGAGCAGCACGACGTAGATCACCACGGCTGACGCCCAGGACATGGCGCGGCGTATGTCCGGTGCGCTCTTCGCGGTGTACATGCGCATGGTGACGTGAGGGAGGACGGCTGCTCCGATGACCACGGTGAGCATGCCGCTGATGGTGTCCAGGCGTCCTGTGATGTCGGTGCCGAACTGCAGGCCCGAGCTGAGGAAGGCCACTCCGGCTCCGCTGCCCCGCTTGGCGCGGTCGAGCAGCTCGACGGGGCTCCAGCCGACCCGGTCCATGACCAGGACCGCGACGATGGTGACCGCGCCGGCGAGGAAGACGATCTTGATGATCTGGATGAGGGCGGTGCCCTTCATGCCGCCGATGGTCGCGTAGGCGATCATCAGCAGGCCGAGCACGATGATGCACCCGGTGCGTACGCCTTCGCCGGAGAAGCCCAGGATGAGGGCGACGAGATGACCGGCTCCGGCGAGCTGGACGACAATCATCGGTACGAGGGCGAGCAGGGTAATGACGCTGGTGACGATGCGTACCTGCCGACTGGGGAAGCGCCGGGCGAGGGCGTCGCCCATGGTGAACTTGCCCGCGTTGCGGAGAGGTTCGGCCAGCAGGAACATCAGCAGGAGCAGGGACAGCGCGGTGCTGAGGGCGAGGGTGAGGCCGTCGTAGCCGGTGAGTGCGACGATGCCGATGGTGTTCAGGATGGTGGCGCCTGAGATGTAGTCACCGGCGATGGCGAGTCCGTTGCGAACGGGAGAGAGGCTGCGATAGCCGGTGTAGAAGTCGCCGAGGTCGTCACTTTCTGCGCTGGTCATCATGCACATCAGCAGACTGACGCTGACGACCGCGCTGAAGATGACCAGGGACAGGGTCTGGGCGGAGGAGTCGAAGGTGTTCACCAGCCGCGTCCCTCAACAGTGTCGTCCTGCTGCGCGGCGGCCGCCCGTACGCCGTGGGCGAGCGGGTCGACGTTGCGCTGGGCGAGTCGTTCGTAGGCGATGACCGCCAGTAAGGCGACGGGCAGTTGCAGCAGGCCCATGAGGAGACCGAGGTTGAGTCCCAGGAACAGCTCGGTGTCCATGACGTCCGGAGCGAACCCGGACAGGAGGAGGAAGAGGACTAAGTAGCCGAGCGCGGTCAGCGTCATGCTGCGGCGCAGCAGCCGGTAGGCGGAGCGCAGTCGGCGCAGGTCGCCGGTGGCGCTGCGGGTCTGCGGGGACTGCGGGGCCTGCGGCCGGGGCGGCAGGAACGAGTGGGGTTGGGATGGTGCGTTGGATGGCATGAGGTGCTCTTCTGGTGCTGGAGGGTCTGTGCGTCGTGGGGGCAGGTGCACGTTACTCACAAGTAGCAAGTGGAGGGAAGGGTCACCACGGAATGGTCACCACCGGAATCACCGCTGAACGCCCTTTGCCAGGGTCACAGACGTCACGGATCGTCTGGTCGCCTCTCCCGCCGGCCGGATCCTGGCGGAACAGGGCTCCGGGCCGCTGGTGCTGCTGGTGCTGCTGGTGCACGGATTCCCGGAGTCCCGCCCCCCTCGACGTCTCCTCCGCCCAGGAATTGACGCGGTAGTCACCACCGTGCGCGAGCGATTCGGCCGTCTCGACACTCTCGTCAACGTGGCCGGCATCCTGGACTGGCCGGGCATCGAGGACACACAGGAAAGCGCCTGGGACCGCGTCATCGACGTGAACCAGCAGGGAACTTGGCTCGGGACGAAGGCCGCCATGCCCCTGCTTCGCGCGAGCGGCAACGCATCAGCGATCGACACCTCCGGTTAACGCGCTCGTCACTGACCTCGCCGTACTCGGCCCCGCACAGGGCATCAGCCTCGGCGGACATCAGGGCATCGGCGAACGTCTTGACCCGGAGCAAACCACCGGATCAGGTAGAACCCGTACACCACTTCTCAGGACGCAACCGCCGCCTGACGCCCGACGCCGACCGCCGTCACCACATAACCGGACCCCGACGGCTGTCAGGAATGGCAGCCAGTTGCCGTGGCCAAGACGGGTGGAGGTCCGGTCGCAGCACCGCGGTCTATCTCAAGAACTCCCCGTTCTGGAGTCCGATAGCGGTGTCCGTTGGCCGCCCATTACCGAGGCGGCTGGGGCAGCTCATCCGTTTACAAGATGGGCATCCACCACTCCGCGCCCGGCGTGCACCGGCGCTCACTTCTTCAGCAGACCCACCTCCCGCAGCCCGTAGTGGCGGATGCCGTCGGTACGCAGCCCTTCCGCGCCACCGCGGAACACCCAGAAACCGCCGCTCTGGTAGGTCGGGCCGGTGAACGAAGCGCCGGTCAGCAGGTCGGCGCAGCCATCCCGATCTCCGTCGAGGAGTTGCAGAGTGCCGCCGAACTCGGTCCTGGCGGCCGCACCCGGGAGGTTCTTGTCGTTGTGCGAGATGCGCTGTACGGAGCGCATCCGGGCGCCGTCTTTCGTCGCCTTGATCTCCGACACCAAGATCTTGTCCGTGGTGCCGTACTTGCCGGTCCCGAGGGTGGACACGGCCTCGGCCCTTCCGTCACCGGTGATGTCGCCGGTGACCATGGAGGCGCCGAGGCGGTCGAGGTGCAGGGTCCGGATGCCGGGACGGAATCCGTTCGGGCCGCCGCGTAGCATGGGCCGGCCACCGCCCTTCGGGCTCGGCCCGGGGAGCAGGGTGTCCGGGTAGCCGTCCGCGTCGTAATCCGTGCCGGTCACGATGCCCGCGCTGTACTTCCCCGGAGGCGATTCGGCCTCCACCATGCCGTCCTGCGCGGTACCGCGGAACCAGCGCAAGGGGTGGTAGGCACCCCCCTCGTTGTCGTCCTCGGGGTCGTCCGTCTCGGTGGCGAGCAGCAGGTCGGTACGGCCGTCAGCGTCGATGTCCGCGGGCTGCAGCGAGGAGTAGTAGCTGAGATCGGGGGCGGCGCCCCGCACGGTGACGGTGCGGGTCGAGGCGGGGCGGCCGTCGGAGCCGAACGGGCCATAGAGGATTCGCCCGACCGAACCCCGTACCTTCTCTGGGATCGGGGCGAGCACATCGGCCTTGGCGTCGCCGTTGAAGTCGCCGATCGCGGTCGGCGCGGACTCGGTGTGCGCGGAGCCCGCCGGGTAGGGAACGGCAATCGGCTCGCCGCTCAGCCCGCTCGGGCCGCCCCGGAAGAGAACCATCGATCCGGTGTACTTGTCGACGTACTCGTTCCTCGGGATCCGCTGCTCGGCAAGCACGTCGGTATAGCCGTCGGCATCCAGGTCAGCGGTGTGGGTATAGGCGAACCCTTCCTTCCACTTGCTGCCCGAGCCCGGCGGGACCACACCGTCGGCCAGCGGGCGGCCGGTGGGACGCAGCCCGCCCGTGCCACCCATGAAGACCGCGAGCGGACCGATCCCACCTCGGCTCAGTACGGCGGGCGGGGTGCCCTCTTGGGTGCCCGGCTCACCGCGCACCACATCCACCGCATCGGGGTAGCCGTCGCTGTCGAAGTCCGGCGGGCGGTCCCAACTCTTCAAGAAATTCTGGGAGTCGGCGGCGCCCGAGGGGCATCCGGCGCGGACATTTTCGGGATTGCCGTCGGTACCGCCGGTACCGCCGCAGGAAACGTTGAGCACTAGCACAGAGCCCACGACGGCCACTCTGATCGATCTCATACGGGCCGATTATGCGCCACGTCCCGATCATCCGACGGGCCGTCTCCCCAACCGGTGGGCCCGTGGAAGTTGCCGCCGCCGCGGAGACCGTGCGCACCGCCCGGCCGATGGCCTCGGGGAACCGCCTGCAGCCCGGCAAGCAACCCTCGCCCGCTCCAGGGGGCGCTTGCTGTCGTGACGGCGCGTCTCCGTCTCGCCATAGCAGAAGTCCGAGCTGGACAAGGGTTGGAGAAGGATCTGAAAAGCGGCTGACGGGCCTTCCGTTCTGTTCTTCCGCTTCCTCCTCAACTTCCTCAACTCAACCTCCTCAACTTCCTCATGTTCCTCTTCAGTAGCCCTACCTCTGTGTATAGGGCCTCGTGCATAGTGAGTCCGCCTTACCCAACAGGCCCTCGGCCACAGATAAGGAGCTGAACAACCACCCATGGCGTGCCAGCAGTGTGGCGGCCTCGAGAGAACGTTGTCCGGGAGGCCCTGCGCATGCCGCATGGTCACACCGGAGTCGTCCGCCGGGAAGACCCAGACCCCAGAGCCGTGGATCATCAAGGAGACCCTGTACGGCCGGTGGACCACTCTCTCTCGCGCTCGGCAGGCAGGCATTGCGGCGGGCGCAGTGCTTGCACTGTCCGGCCTGGGAGTGCTTCTTGCCTCATCTCTCTTCTCCGGCTCGGACACTCGGTCGGACGAGGCGGCGGACATAGAGCCCCGTGATGCGCCGAAGCCGAGCCTGATCCTGCCGACGGGCGTCCCTGCCGAGCCCACCCCGACCCCCACCAGTTCCTCGCCTTCCTCCAGTCACTCGTCCAAGCCTTCCCGCCGAACGCACGCTCCTGACCCCAAGCCGACGAAGAAGCCTTCCGCACCGGCCGAACCCGTCACGTACACGGCCTGGGCCGGCCACGGCTGCCACTCCTCGGAGCATGGCAACTACGGCGAGGTGAACCACTATGAGAACGGCATCGAGGGCTGGTACATCGTCGACTCCGGCGGCTACGACGGCGGCTCGTGCAGTGGCACCTTCGGCGCGGTGCCGATGTCGGGCAGCAGGTCGGAAGATGGCGGCAACGTTGTGCTGTGGTGGTGGTCGGTGGGCCGCGACTCCGACAAGTGCGCGCTCTCGGTGTATGTGCCCAGCAGTGACAACAGCCGTGATGTGGCGGGCAACCCCACGATGTACCAGGTGTTCTCCCACCCGGACGACTGGGACGCCGTGTACTCGGCCTTCCAGATCGACCAGACCGCCAACCGCGGGCGGCTGGTGGACGTGGGCACGTACCGGGTGCAGGACGGTTACATCGGGGTGAAGATGCTCGACCGCGGCGAGGACTGGGAAGACGAAGGACCGACGTACGCCCACCACGCGGCGTCCCAGATGAAGGTCACCTGCCGGGGGACGTGACCCATCGGTCACTGCACCTGGGCTCTGAGCAGCTCCAGGATCTGCTGCCCGTACAACGGGACTCACCCCCCCGACAGGCTCCCGACCTGCCACATTCCGAGAGCATGACGCTCGTACGCCGATGCACCCGCCGCACGGTCTCCACCCGGCGCCAGCCCAGCAGGGGCAACCAGGCCGGTCTTTGCCTGGGTGCCTCGCACCCATCCGCCCCACCGAGGTCGACCAAAGGGGGTACGGCACACCCAGGTGAACGGCGGCCTGGCTGCCGCTGCCGATGCGCCGGAAACTGATGCCAGGACGCCCACCGGAGGTGCGCCTTATCCCGGCCCTTGTAAGGACGCAGCCATACATCACGACCACACCCCGCGCCGGTCCGTCCTCGACCAGCTGCGCCGCACCGCGGTCAACCCGGACGGCCACATCCTGTTCACCGGCGCCACCGTGGTCACCATGGACCCGGCTCTCGGCGTCCTGTCCTCGGGCGATGTGCTCGTCCAGGGTGCCACCATCGCCGCCGTCGGCCATGACCTGTGCGCCCAGGGGGCCGCTGAGGGCGCCGTCGTCGTCGACGCCGTCGGCACCATCCTCACCCCCGGCTTCGTGGCCACCCACCGTCACGCGTGGGAGTCCCAGCTGCGCCGCATCATGCCGGACGTGGACGACCTCGGTGCCTACGTCACCACGACCCTCCTCGGCTACGCTCCGGCCTACCGGCCCGAGGACATGTACATCGGGACGAAGCTGGCGGCGCTCACCGCTATCGACTCCGGCATCACCACCAGGTAGTGCCGCTGGCGCCGATCGCGCGCCAGGGTTCGATGGCCGGGTGTTGGACGTCGATCCGGCCGCGCTGCGCGCCGAGGTGACCGCCTCCCGCGACCACCTCCTCGCCCAGGCCGCCCCCGGAACGACCGCCTGATTTCATTTCCCTCACCGGACACCGGGCCGGGGCGGGAAGCCGGGGCGGGTCTACTTCTCCGTCGGTGCGAGGTTCTGTCGGGCCACGTCCTCGTCCGCCGGCGTGGGCTCTCCCGCCGACGAGCGCAGCAGTGTGAACGCCTCGGCGGTCGGGCTGGCCGGTTCCGCCTGGTAGACGACGAGCTGCTGGTGGGGGGCGCCGTTGACGGTGAAGGCGGAGAACTGGATCTCCAGGTCCCCCACCTGCGGATGCCTGAGGTTCTTGCCCTCCTGGGCCTTGCTCTTCACCTCGTGCCTGGCCCACAGCTCAGCGAACTCGCCGCTCTGCTCTGACAGGGTCTCCACGACCTCAACGATCCGGGGGGACTCGGGGTCATATCCGTACGCCGCGCGGAGTTCCGCGACGCAGGAGTGTGCGGCCCGGTCCCAGTCCTGGTAGAAATCGCGGCCCGCCGGGTCGACGAACACCGTGCGGGCGAGATTGTCGAATCGCTCGAAGCCGCTGTGCAGCGCGATGGCGAGGGCATTGCACGCCAGAACATCCAGGGCGGGGCCAAGGGCGAAGGCCGGGGTCTGGGACCAGCCGTCCATGAGGCGCAGAAGCTGGGGACTGACGTCCGCCTGGCCCTGGCGGCGCCGCCATGAACCGCTGAGGGGGAGTCTGCGCAGGTGGTCGGCGGCTTCGTCGCCCAGTTGCAGCGCCTGGGCAAGGGCGTCGAGGACCTGTGACGAGGGGCTGGCCTCCCGGCCCTGCTCAAGCCGCATGTAGTAGTCCGAACTCACGCCGGCCCGCAAGGCCACCTCCTCCCGTCGCAGCCCTCGCACACGGCGGCGACCGCCCGCGGGCAGCCCCACATCCTCCGGGCTGAGGGCTTCGCGTCGCGCTCTGAGGAACTGGCCCAATGGCGATGCGTCGCTCATGGCACCAGGCTAGGCGATCGGGACCGCGGCCAGGCGCCGCGATCAGCGAATAACGGCATCGTCGGTGCGCCTACTCCGGCCGCACCCTGATCCGGATGCTGATCTTCTCGGAGACGGTCACAGCGCGTCGAGCCGGCTTCGATTTTGGAGCTCCTGCTGGGCGGTGCTGCACCTCGCGTAGCCGACCCTGGTGGGCTTCGTCATGCAGTCCATGCTCTGACGAGGGTGGAGTGACGCGGGCCGCGTCGTCGAGCGCCTGGTGGGCCGCGATGCTCTGCGCGCCGCCGACACCGGCGCCTCCGCGATCTCCGTGTCCAACCACGGCGGCAACAACCTCGATTCCACCCACTCCCGCACCCCACGATCGGGCCGATAGGCGCCATCGGGAGGCCGCCGCCTTTGACGGGGCGGCGGCGGACGTGCCGCGTGGCGGCCGGGCCCCCTCCGGCCATGAGGAGAGGTGCGGCGCACCCAGGACCGCCGCACCTGGACGAACGGCGGCCTGGTTACCTCGCGCCAGTGAGCCGACCGTGGACGCAGGACGAGCCGTCCCGACGCGTCGCCGCTTCCGCTTCCGGTTCAAGGAGTCTCATTCATGGCCACATCAACCGCTCGGAAAATCGTTCTCATCACCGGCGCCAGCAGCGGCATCGGGGAGGCAACCGCCCGGCTGCTCGCCGGGCGAGGTCACCATGTCGTGTTGGGCGCCCGCCGCACCGAGCGGCTCAAGGAGCTCACCGAGGACCTCCATGCGGCCGGCCACAGTGCCGAGTACCACCCTCTGGATGTGACCGACGCCGAACAGGTACGGGCCTTCGCCGACGCCGCCTACAGCAAGCATGGCCGTATCGATGTGCTGATCAACAACGCCGGCGTGATGCCGCTGTCGAAGCTGGAGGCCCTCAAGCTCGATGAGTGGAACCGCATGATCGACGTGAACATCCGCGGTGTCCTGCACGGCATCGCCGCGGCCCTGCCGATCATGCAGACTCAGCACCACGGCCAGATCATCAATGTCGCTTCGATCGGCGCCCACGTCGTGTCCCCCACGGCCGCGGTCTACTGCGCCACCAAGTTCGCCGCCTGGGCCATCTCCGAAGGACTGCGCCAGGAGGTCGGCGGCGACATCCGGGTCACGACCATCTCTCCCGGAGTCACCGAGTCCGAACTCGCCGAGTCCATCTCGGACCCCGTGGGCCGCGAAGAGATGCGCACCTACCGTCGCGTGGCCATCCCGGCCTCGTCGGTCTCCGCGGCCATCGCGTTCGCCATCGACCAGCCCGCCGACGTCGACGTCAGCGAGATCATCGTCCGGCCCACCGCCGGCGCGGCCTGAGGCCGCGTACCGGCACCGGCCCCGGCCCGCCGTTCACGGCGAGGGTCGGGGCCGGCCGGTGCCCCCTGCGGCTTGTCCACCGAGGTGATCGGGATCGGGCAGGCCGCTTTCTCATCAGCGCGCCGGCCCGTCGGTGCCGTCGGTAGCCGCGCCGACGGCCGCGCCACCGACGTAGGCTTCAACGAAACGCACCGCGGTGTGGGACCAGGAGAACGGCTCGCCGGTGGTGAGGAGTTCCAGGCCCACGACCGAAAGGACCAGGGCCGTGCCGTCGTTGAGGAAGAGCCGTCACTAGGACGAGGCCGGTCGCCTGCAGTGCGATCGGCCGGAAGTTGTTCCTGATCTCGCGCAGCGAGGTGGTCAGCGACTCCCAGTACAGCAGCGCCAGCACGGCGGTCCGGGCGCCGTCGTCGGCGAGTGGTTTGCCCGACCAGGACGCAAGAAGCCTCAGGGCGGTCTCGGAGGGCGATCCGGGCTCGGCGGTGTAGACGAACAGGGTCTGGTCGGTCCCGCCGGGCAGGGCGAGGGCCTGGTAGGTGACGGTGAGGTCACCGACGACCGGGTGGTGGTAGCCCTTGGTCCCCTCGGTGCGCTCGTGCACCCGACGCTCGGCCCAGCACACGCGGAAGTGTTTGCTGTGGGCCGCGAGTTCCACGACCAGTTCGCTCAGCCGCACGTCGTCGGGGTGGCGCCCCGCGTCCATCCGCAGCATCGCGGCGGTGTCCGCACCTACAACGTCTTCCCGCGAGCGAGCCGCGGCAAGGTGCTTCGGTCCGTCGTCGTCACGAATGTAAGTCCCGCTGGACGGAAGGCCACTCAACGGCGGTCTCCTGCACGACGGGTGACCGCTACCTCGTGGGAGTCGTCGCGTGCCCGACGGCCCATCTCGTCCCAGAATCGACGCATGCGAGATACGTGCACTCCCCGCTGCCACCACGCTTCCCTCCGGAACCGCAGGTACAGCCATGCTCGAGGCTGCCATGGCTTGAGCAGATCGCGCTGGCGAAGGCAGAAGACCTCGCTGAACTCCATCCGCAGGTGCTGCGCTTTCGCCGGGTAGGGGCACATTCTCAGGTGGCAGTCGTTGGTGGTGCAGTGGGCTCCTGGCTGCGCGCGGTGTTCCACCGCGCGCGCGGGGTTCAGGCGCGTACGGTCCCTGCTGAGGCAGGAGGGCAGCTGGGACCACTCGTGCGGGTCGCGCTGCTCCAGGAGCCGGATCAAGTCTTTCGGCCGGTGATCCCGCTCTTCGAGTACCTGCAGCAGCGTCACGTCGGCCAACAGCTGCTGGGCGGTGGGGTCCAGGGTGCTCCACCCGGTCGCTGGTGGGATCCACAGGTCGTGGGCCCGCTGCTCGCCCGGGGTACTGACCTCGGTTCCGACGGTACACGAGGTGCTCTCCGCATCGATCCACAGGAAACGCTCCGGACGGCGGGTCTGCAGAGCACGCACTGCGAGCCTGCCGGCTGCCTCCACCAGCGGGTGCTCCCCGTGGCCGTCGCTTCGTGCGAGCCATTCGCAGACCTGGCCGCTGGGATCCGCGCCCGGTCCGCGGATCGGCCGGTCTTGCCGCACGTCGTCGGGCAGGGCCCACAGGGTCAAGGCTTGCAGGAGCGTGAGTCGGGTGTACCAATGGGTGCTGCGCCGTAGCAGTTCCTGCGCCTGCTTGATCAGGAACTCGCGCGACTCCTGATTGGTTCGGGGCCCCGGACGGCGGTTGGCCGCGTACTTGAAGCCTTGGGCCAGGGCCAGGCCAAGACCGATCCGGGTGCCAGAGCTGGCCGTCGAGCCCGCGGCCACCGTGCCATCGTCGGACCGGGCTCGGGCCGGGGCGGCCGCCTCCTCGTCCTCGTGCGGACAGCCGACGCCGGTCACCTCCCGTGTCAGTCGCTCCAACTCGGCGCGCGGAGTGCCGAGATGGCTGGTCATCGGGGAGGTATCCACCAGGCGGGGCAGGATCCAGACGCCCATGGTCCTCTGATGCCACTTCTCCCACTCGTCCTTGGCCTCTCGCTGGGCCATCCACCGTTCGTCACGTTGCTGCCAACGTGTCGCCACCCGTTGCCTGGCTCGGCGCTCCCGGTCGCTGAGACTGCCTTCTCGCCGTGGGGGCCACTGTGGCTGCCCGTCGCAGGTCGGCTTGGGCGGGCGTCGCGCACTCGCCGCATCGTACGAGTTGTCGAGCTGCTCGTAGATGGCACAGAACGCCTTGTCGCTGCCGTTTCCGATCTCGGCCACGATCTCAGCACGGACCAAGGGGTCACGATCGTGGCTTCCGACTTTGAACAGGTGTCGGTAGGACGCTTCGTGGCGCGCCACGCGGCGCGCGGCCGAGCCCCACTGCCTCACCAGGGTGAGTTTCGCCTCACGGAGGGCGGCCGGGTTCTCGCCTCGTTCGAAACGCCCCCATTCATTGCTAATGGCCTGCACGAGGTCGGCGTGTGCGGGGAGGGTGACGATGCTGTCGATGTCCACGGCCGTTGCATAGATGTCGAGTGCCCTGATACGGCTTCTGCCGCGGTTGTCCCGGCGCCCGGCTGCAGTCGCTGCCGCTCTGCGCCGCTCCTGTAGCTTCTCGGTCTCGTCCGCTTCTTCCAGCAGGCCCTCGGCGGCCCGCCACAGCAATGCGCGCAGGGTCGCTGCCGGGCACAGTGCCCGCTCTCCGTCATCTGGGCAAGTGCACCGGCCCTGGTGGGAGCGCGAGAACAGCATGAAGGCGATGAGGAGTTCTCGGCCTCCTCTGTTTATTGCCTGTGCGATGTGTGCTGTTGTCCTACGTGGCACTGGAAGGTTCTCCTGGACCGTTCCCGTCTTTTCCCGGAGCTGCCCCGCGGATGGGTGTGCAGTCCCCTTGCTGCCGACGGCTGAGGACGCCCGCTGCCACAGTCCCCGTTCAACCTGCAGCACCGAGGGCTCGGTGCCGAACATGCATGGGAAGAATCGGGACCCGAGGTAGGCTTGCATAACGCTGTGCTGGAAGTGGACGGTGCCACCCCACTCATGCACCAGCCCCATGCGCGTTCCCCAGGTAGCGGCGAGCTTTACGTCCATGCGGAGGCCGTTCGGCCTGGCGTCGTCGGCCATCCGGTGCTCGGTCGGCGTGGCACCGTCGCACGGAGGGGGAAGATAAGGCGTCAGGCGTTCGTCCAGTTCCTCGGCCACCCGCTCGTTCCATTCAGCAGCGTCTTCGTCATCGAGCTCCTGGCCTCGGACCGTATCGAATAGCCGCAGGCCCTCACTGGTATCACCGACCTCACCGTCGTCGTGTGGGCCAAGAAACGGGTCGAGCTCCCACAGCGGCACCTCTGACCGGTCCGACGCGAGCCCGATGCACGCTAGCGCGGAGATGTAGTCCACGACCGCCGCTCTGGCGTCCTTGCCGAGGGGCAACTCGGGGCGCACCTCTGCGTCGACCAGTGCGTCGAGCCACCTCTCCAAGAGATCGGCCCGCAACGCCCAGGTGTCTTTGAGCATCGGGTCCGAAGTCCCGTTCTCTGTCCACAACGACTCCAGTAGATCCTTCTGCTGCAGGTCCCTGGCAATCTGCAGGTACAGGGGGGAATCGACGACTTTCGCGACCTCCACGACCCGGTCCAGCAGCATCGGGTTCGAACGCCAGCTACCTCCGCTCCCGATATACCTCAACGCCGCTTCATGGCTCAGCGGTTCGAGTTCGGTGACGGCAGCCTGCATTCCGCCCAGCGGGTCGTGCGGTCTGGAAGCAATGACCAGCGGCAGCCTCTCCTCGCCGGCCCGGCGGATCGCTTCCCGGATGCGGTTGTCGCGCTGGTCCCGTACGTCCCCCTGATTGAGCGCTTCCTCAAGGCCGTCCGCGAGGACCACGATCCGGTCCGCGCGCTGCCGGAGCCACCGCCAGAGCCTGTCCGTCTCGGAACCGGACCGGACTCTGGGCTGTACGATCTCCTCGAAGCGGGCACGGGCCAGCTCGCAGAAGTCCAGCTTCGTGTCGGCGTCGCGCAGCCGGATGGGAATAGGCACGGCTCCCTTGGCGGCGAGTTGCTCAGTGAGGCGGACCAGCAAAGCTGTCTTACCCGACCCGACCTTGCCGACAACGACGTGCGGGCGCCGGGCCCGCCGGTCGCGCAGATTGTTCATGATCGCATTGCAGAGCTGGTCCCGCCCGACCACCTCGTCCATGAGGCTGCCAGCCGTCTGCACCAGGCGCTTGGGCTCCGTCCGCGCCCCGCGCGTGCAGTAGCGGCGCACCCGCCACAGCCGCCAGGCCAGGAACAGCACGGTCGAGGCGGCCAGTGCGAGCACCGGGAGCACCACGCCGGTAACCGCCCCGCACGAGGCACCGACTTTCTGGCACATGCCATCGGGTGCCTTCCACAACCACGACGGCGGATCCCTGGGCGGGGCCATGGCAGAGAGGATCACGACCCACAGCCCGCGGCCAGCCCACCACACCAGAACCAGTGCCAGCGCGAGAGTCACCGCGATGCCAACGGTCGTCCTGAAAGGGTTGCGCCAGCGTCCCGCCCGGGTTAGGCCCCGGTGCAGCAGCCACCGGTTGCGCACGCCCCAGAAGACGGCAACAACGGGGCGGCGACAGCGCGTCCACAACTCCCGGAGCGCGCCTCCCTCCGCGGGGCCTGTGACGATCTTGACCTTGGGCTGGAAGAGTTCGCGGGCCATAGGGACCAGCTCCGTATGGCACCCGCACCGGGCTTCCCGAGGTCAGGGCGCCGAGTGAGCAACCGATGGACATCCGGTCAACTCGCCGGCCACTCTGCCGACCGAGCTCCGGGTACTCCAGGGTCGCTACGTTCAAGAAGCGATGTGACTTCATCTCCACAGCTACCAGCCCCAGCCGGATATCGCCACTCGGCGGTGCCAGGGGCGGCCCGACCGGTCCGGCGGCGTCCGGTCGCTTTGATACGCAACGAAGACGTCTGATGCCCTCTCACCGAACGCACGTCGACATGTACCAGCTTCCCGGTGCCCCGCGCGTCTGGGCGCACTCGGCCCCGGCGGGTACATCCAGAGCATGAGGGAACGTCACCCGTTATCTCTCTGATGTCCGCTGGCAGTTGATCGAGCCGGTGCTGGCCGCCTGGCGGGCCCAGCGGCGGCGCGCCCTGGACTAAGCCGCCCGCCCGAGCACGACGGAACATGCTCACAGATCGAATAGGCCCTCTCCTGGGCCTGGGTCCGATTTCAGTGGCCCGCGGGCACATGCCGGGCACAGGCAGGATTCCCTCCGTAGTCAGGTCGGCTGCTGTGATCAGCGGGCCCGTACACACATCGTGGAGGAGTCTGGCCTGCGCTGTTTCCTCGCGGACGAGCATGCCGAGGATGTTGAGCAGGTCAAGGAGTTCGGTGGTCCACTCCGGGATCCAGCGGCGGGATACCCCTGGGCCTTGGCCGGGCCGACCAGGGCTGGTACCACTGCGTTGATCAGCTACTCCCTCCAGGCCCTACACGTGCGACTGCCTGCCCCTGAGCAGGCCGGTCAACTCCCGCGGCGATCGTCACCCCACCGCCACACCCGACCAGAAATTGCCCGCCCCCGCCGAACAGCGTGGGAACTCGGTCGTCGTCCGGAACGACTACCGGTTCGTGGGCCGTTCGCCGACCGTGTTTCGGTTCAGAGGGTCACCTACGGCAGCCGTGAACCGTGGGCATCGCCGAGCTGCTCCGGGACAGTCGCGACGACCACGCGCACACGACCGTGTGCCCACGGCAGATACGCGCTGGGCACGCACGCCACATCACTGCCCAGGCACAGCCGACCCAGGCAGACACAGGAGGCACACCGTTGGAACGCAGACACTTTCTTCGCCGGACGACAGCGGCGGGCGCAGCAACTTTCGCGGCCGGGACACTGACGGCCACAGCCATGAGCACCGGGGCAGCGGCTGCCGCGCCGCGACGGACGGGACCGCTGCGCGTTGACATCGTGATGTTCGACGGAGTCGAGGAGTTGGACTGCATCGCTCCTTACGAGGTCTTCTCAGCTTCTGCCATGCACAGCCCGGACGTGCTCAAGGTCCGGTACGTCACCACAGGACGGCCCAGACTGATACGCGCCGCGTACGGCACGGGGATTCAGGTGAAACACCGCTGGGCTCCGGAGGAAGCAGATGCGATCGTAGTGCCCGGCGGCGGCTACGCACGCCGCGACGGCCCCGGCATCTGGGCTGAGATCGACAGCGGCGTCCTCCCGCGAGCACTCGAACGTCGACAAGCCGTCGCCGGCCTCATCAACGAGTACCGGAGAGCCGACTGACGACCACCAAAACCCCAGCTCAGCGCCAGTGAAGCCATTCTGAAGCGCTACGGGCTCGTCGAGCCCTTTAGTCGACCAACTCAACGAGGTCAAGAGCCAGTTCACGCCAAACCAACCCACTTTTCGAGCCCTCCCCAGCTCGAAACGTTGAGTTAACCCCGCAAACAACTTCGCCGGGCTAACGTGTTTCTTGACCAGTCATTGACCAACACTTGGCACCCACAAGAGGTGCGAACTTCGTGGGAGCGGACGCATGTTCCGAGGTACGACGGCCCGGACCGCACTTGCGGCCCTCGCCGCCGTCCTGCTCGCCCTCCCGTTCTTGGGACCCGCCGCGCCGTTCGCACCCGCGCAGACGGCCCATCATGCTGAGACCAAAACCCAGTCCGGAATCACGTCCTCTGGGAAAGTGCTGAGCGACGAGGCCGTCAGCTGTCGCGACGCCGGCTATCTCGGAGGCTCGGCCGGTTTCCTGCGCACCCTCGACCGGCACTGCGCCGCCGACTCCGCCCCCCAAGCTGCCCAAGCTGCCCAAGCACACCCTGCTGACGCAGGATCCGGCGGCCGCGCGGACGCACCGGTCGCGCCCAGCGCCGGGCACCATCGCTCGTCGAGATCCTCAACAGCCCGTTTCCCGGCCGCACTCCAAGTCTTCCGCTGCTGACAGCGGAGCAGTGTCCACCCCCCACGTTGTCCTGCCCGTCCGACGCGCCGCCACGGCGCGCCAGGAGGAATCACCACACATGCAGCCCCTCATCGACAACGCCCGCACGTTCGGACAACGCCCTGAGGAGTTCGCCAGGCTCGCCGAGGGCCAGTCCCCGCAGGTCCTCTTCATCGCCTGCTCCGACTCCCGGGTCATACCAGCCCTGATCACGGGAGCCCGCCCCGGCGAGCTCTTCGAGCTGCGCACCGCGGGCAACATCGTCCCCCCGTACGCCTCCGAGCACCCCACCTCCGAGGCCGCCACCATCGAGTACGCCGTGGAGGTGCTCGGCATCCAGGACATCGTCGTCTGCGGCCACTCGCACTGCGGTGCCGTCGGCGCGCTGGTGCGCGGCGACGACCTTGACGCCGTCCCCGCCGTACGCGACTGGCTCGCGCACGCCGCGGACAAGCCCGCATCGGCCGACCCGGGCGACCCGGCGGTCACCGCGGCCGTGCAGCACCATGTGCTCGCCCAGCTGCTCCGCCTGCGCTCCTACCCCTGTGTGGAAAAGGGGTTGGCCCAGCGACGGCTGCGGGTGCGCGGCTGGTACTACGAAGTGCACACCGGGGCCGTACGCGAACACCGCGACGACACCGACACCTTCGCGGCCCTGTGAGCAGCGCCATGACTGCTATGACCAAGTTCCCTTACCTCAAGCAGGACTTCGCCGCCTCCCTCGTCGTCTTCCTGGTCGCGCTGCCGCTGTGCGTCGGCGTGGCCGTCGCCTCCGGCGTCCCGGCAGAGCTCGGCCTGGTCACCGGAATCGTGGGCGGCATCCTCACGGGGCTGATGCCCGGCAGCAGCCTCCAGGTGTCCGGGCCGGCCGCGGGTCTGACCGTGCTCGTCTTCGAGGCCGTCCGCGAGTTCGGGCTGCCCGCGCTCGGCGTGATCGTGCTGGCCGCCGGGCTGCTCCAACTCGTCACGGGCGCGCTGAAGCTGGGCCGCTGGTTCCGGGCCATCTCGGTCTCGGTGGTCGAGGGCATGCTGGCCGGCATCGGGCTCGTGATCATCGCGGGCCAGCTGTACGCGGCGGCGGGCCTGCAGCCCCCGGCGTCCGGCATCGACAAGATCGCGGGGCTGCCGGAGGCGCTCGCCCGCGCCCTCGGCAGCACCGAGGCCCTGGCCTCGCTCGGGCTCGGCGCGGGCACCATCGCCGTGATGGTCCTGTGGAAGCGGATGCCAAAGCGAGCCCAGGCGGTGCCGGGCGCGCTCGCGGCGGTGGCGCTGGCCACGCTCGCCTCGCTGTCGTTCAGCCTGCCGATCGCCACCGTCGAGGTGCAGGGACTGCTCGGCGCGATCCAGCCGCCCGGAGCCGACGCCTTCGGCGAGCTGGCCGACCCGGCCATCTTCGGCACGATCCTCGCGTTCGCACTGATCGCCTCCGCCGAGAGCCTGTTCAGCGCGGCGGCCGTGGACCGGCTGCACACCGGCCCGCGCACCGCTTACGACAAGGAGCTCATGGCGCAGGGCGCGGGCAATGCCGTGTGCGGGCTGCTCGGCGCGCTGCCCATGACCGCCGTGATCGTGCGCAGCTCGGCCAACGTCCACGCGGGCGCGAAGACCAAGGCCTCCCGCGTGCTGCACGGCGTCTGGCTACTGCTGATCGCGGCACTGCTTCCGTCCGCCCTGGCGCTGATCCCGCTGCCCGCCCTCGCCGGCATCCTCGTACACGCGGGCTGGAAGCTGATCCCGTTCCGGCAGATCGTGTCGCTGTGGCGGGAGCACCGCGGTGAGGCGCTGATCCTGGTGGTCACGGCCGTGGCGATCGTCGCAGTCAACATGTTCGAGGGCGTGCTGATCGGCCTGGCGCTGTCAGTCGCCAAGACCGCCTGGGAAGCCTCGCACGTCAAGCTCGAGGTCATCGACAAGGGCGCCGGCCCCATCCAGGCGTACCTGTCGGGCAACGCGACCTTCCTGCGGCTGCCGAAGATCCTCGACAGCCTCGAGACGCTGCCCCAAGACCGGCCGATCGAGCTGGACCTGTCCGGGCTGCACCACCTGGACCACGCCTGCCGCACGGCGCTGGAGAACTGGGCCGAGCGGCACAGCGCAGCCGACACCGAACCAGTGAGGGTCACGGCGCCGTAGGCGCCAGCCTCGTCTGGTCGGGGCCAGGTCCTGTTGTCACATTCCCGTCGTCCGCCCGAAGCGCGGGCCCGCGGCATCGTGGGGGCGCCCCCGTGCGAGCTGGTTCGCGGCGCAGGCGGGAATATGACGACAGGGCCTGGCGGGCAAGGCCGCCGCGGGCGCCGGTGACGTGGTCTCGGGTGCGACCGCTGCCCAGAGGTCTGCGCCGGCCCGGACCCTGTGGGTGCCGGAAATTATGTCACCGGGCTGACCGGCCGGTTCGAATCTGACAGACCCCAGGAGCAGCAAGCCGTTCTGAGGCAGCATGCCGGTCGTGGTGATACGGCTGATCTACCTGCTCGCCTGCCAGACCTTCCGATGGCTTGCCCTGCTCGCCCGCTCGGATGCCGCGGTCTTCCAGGCGATCGGCGTGCACGTCCTTCCGGCCTTCCGGCACTGCCCCGGGCACCCCGGATGAACGCCATCGCGGAACGCTGGATCGGATCATGCCGACGCGAGGCAACCGACCGCATCCTGATCACGGGAGAGCGCCACCTACGCCTCGTCGTCAGTGAGTACGCGGAGCACTACAACAGACACAGGCCGCACCGATCCCTCGGACAACGGGCGCCGGACCGACTCACCGAGCCCGGACCACTCACCGCCACCGACAACACTCGCATCCACCGACGCGATCGACTCGGCGGCCTCATCCACGAATACACCCAGGTCGCATAGGGGTGACATAGTTTCCGGCACCCACAGGCTGGGGCCGGTGGCGGTGCTCGGCTCGTCTGAGTCGGTAGTTGGACATTTCCCGCATGCCCAAAAGTGCTCTGGTCCGCCGGCTCCCGCTGGGTCATCCTGGAGCGGCTCCGGTATCTCACACTGCGACCACGTATGCCCCGGCCTGGCACTACAGGGCCTACTTACCGCCGCGACCTGCGGTGATCTCGCCCATGTGCGTTGATCTCCAAGACGGTCAACTGCGACTTCCGGCGGGGTGCAGCCGATCTGGCCCTGTAGTACGAGCGGACCACCTGGAGACCACCACGTGAACGCCACCCCTACGGAACCCCTCAGCCTGGTGATCGACCCCGACTACCTGAGGGATCCGCACACCGTCCACGCGCGGCTGCGCACAGCCGGCTCGGCCCACCCCTTGCTCCTGCCCAACGGGACCCGCGCGTGGGTCGTCACCCGCTACGGGGACGTCCGCGCGGCCCTGACCGATCCGCGTCTCGCCAAGGACGCCGTCCGGGTACGGGAGATCATCGCCCGTCAGCTTGCCGAAACTGGGCAGAGGGTGCAGATGTCTCACATATATCCGCGCCACATGCTCAATGGCGACCCGCCGGACCACTCCCGGCTGCGACGGCTGGTGGCCAAGCCGTTCACCCAGCGCCGCATCCAGCAGCTGCGGCCGCGGGTGCTCGAGATCACTGAGGATCTGCTCGATGCGATGCCCACGGACCGACCCGCGGACCTGATCGGATCCTTCGCCTTCCAGCTGCCGATCACCGTCATCTGCGAGTTGATGGGGGTTCCGCTTGAACGGCAGGCGGATTTCCGCCGTTGGACGGGCACGCTCCTCAGCGGTGGGCAGCTCGCGGCCGTCGAGAAGGCCGCTCGGGAGCTCAATGGCTACATGGCCGAGCTGATCGCCGCCAAGCGGGCCCGGCCCGCCGGAGACCTGCTCAGCTCGCTGGTGCACGTTGACGAGGACGGCGACCGGCTCACCGAGGAGGAGCTGCTCGGCACCGCCGTCCTTCTGCTCATCGCCGGACACGAGACGACGGTCAACCTCATCGGCAACGGCGTCCTGGCCCTGCTGTGCGCCCCGGACCAGTGGGAGCTGCTGCGCGGCGACATGGCGCTGCTGCCGCGCGCGGTGGAGGAGCTGCTGCGCTACGGCAGCCCGGTCCGGCTGGCCACGTACCGGTACACCACCGAGCCGGTCCGGATCGGGGACACAGTGATTCCCGAAGGGGAACTGGTGCTGCTGGGACTCGGCTCGGCGAATCGGGACCCCGATCAGTTCGACGAACCCCG
The DNA here is from genome assembly GCF_040609575.1 of Streptomyces sp. NPDC004647. Taxonomy (NCBI): domain Bacteria; kingdom Bacillati; phylum Actinomycetota; class Actinomycetes; order Kitasatosporales; family Streptomycetaceae; genus Streptomyces; species Streptomyces sp. NPDC004647. Next base: position 96,237 of record NZ_JBEXKU010000009.1, read on the forward strand.
CCTCCTGGACGTGAGCCGGTCCGCCGGCGGGCATCTCGCCCTCGGCCACGGCATCCACTACTGTCTGGGCGCCCCGCTGGCGCGCCTGGAGGGCGAGGTGGCGATCGGCCGCCTGATAGAGCGCTTTCCCCGTACCCGGCTGGCGGTGTCGCCGGAGCAGCTGCGGTGGCGGGAGAGCGTGATCATGCAGGGCATGGAGGAGCTGCCGGTGTACCTGGGGCGGTGACCGCAGCCTTCCCGTGCGGACTGACGAAACGCCCCAGGACCGGGCCGCAGAGCGTCTACCGCTCGTGCTCGGACAACACCGACTCGGCCGGCTTCGCCCCCGGACGACCCATGCCTGAACCAACGACGGATCAAGGACTCGCATGACCACCGTCAACTCCCCTCCCCCGGAGAGGATTGCCTCCATGGCCCGCGCCCCGCTGGCCCTGACCCTGGTCAACCTCTCCCTCAGACCAGGCTTCGGCTCCCGCCACACACCGGACCGAGTGTTCGACAGGCTCCTCGCCAAGGCCGGACAGGCGGACGGGGACGAGGAATTCGCAGAGGACTTCCGTTTCCTGCTCCACCACTGGTCCCGGGCCGAGAACCTCACCCCGCTCGGCTGGCGCTCGGCAAAGGACCACGTGAGCCGGCACCTGACCACCCGGGCCAGAATCCGACGCCTGATCGCCGAACACCCCGAGATCGAACAAGAGCCGATCGACAGGCCGGTGTTCGTCGTGGGGCTGCCGCGCACGGCCACCACCCTCACCCACAACGTCCTGTCCCTCTCAGCCGACCACCGCTGCCCACTGCTGTGGGAACTGCTCACCCCCCACCTGGAACTGCCCCCGCGCCACCGCCGCAAGGCGATCGCGGCGGCCCGCCGCATGGAGAACGGCTCCAACCGCCTTGTCCCGCGTTTCCGGGACATCCATTCCCTGATCGCGGAGGGCCCCGAGGAGTGCACCTTCGCCCTCCCGCACGCCCTGATGCCGCTGTCCCAGGCCCGCATACCCGCGTACCAGGCCTGGCACCTCCAGCGGGACTTCCTCCCCGACTACCGCTACCTCAAGCAGGTCTTCCAGGTACTCCAGTACGGCCGCCCGCGCCGCCGCTGGATCCTGAAGTCCCCCATGCACCTGGAGCACCTCGACGTCCTGCGCACCGTCTTCCCCGACGCCACCCTCGTATGGACCCACCGCGACCCGGTCACCGCCGTAGCGTCTCTCTGCAGCCTGGTGGAGACAGGCATGGGAATCAGCGTCAACTCTGTCGACCTTCACGCCATCGGCGCCACCTGGCTGGAACTGATGAGCCGAAGCATGACCCGCGGGCTGGAGGCCCGCAGCGCCATCTCCCCGGACACGTTGGTGGATGTTCCCTACTCCTGGCTCGGCACCGCCCCCCACATTGGGGCCCCGAAGCTCTACGAGGCCATCGGTGCACACTGGACCGGCTACGAAGCATCCCGGCTGGCCGGCGTGGTGGCCCGTCCAGCCGACACCCGCCCCCACACCTACGACCTGACCCGCTACGGCCTCACACGAACAGACGTCGAGACCGCCTTCGCGGACTACAACGCGCTCCGCGCGGACGTCGACGGCCCGTGAGACACCCGGCGCCCACGACGCGGCAGCCACTGCAACTACGCCCCGCCCTGACGCAACGGCATGACTCTGTTGGTGATGTTCCGGGGGTGCTGACGGTGGGTCGGGTTGGTGCTTCGCTGGAGGAGTGCGGGGTGGCCCCGGGTTCTGGGGTGTGGATGCGGTTGTCGTTGCGGGCGAGGGGTTTCCAGCGGATTCCGGTGAGGACTGTGCGCACGGCGTGGGCGGCATGCCCGAAGGGGACGCCGGCGATGCTGGTGCGGGACCGGCCGGATGTGCTGTTCGAGGACGAGGAGTTCGCGGACCTGTATCCGTGCGATGGCCGTCCGGGGTTCTCGCCGGGGCAGTTGGCGCTGGTGTCGGTGCTGCAGTTCGCGGAGAACCTGTCGGACCGCGCTGCGGCGGATGATGTGCGCACAACCCGCCACGGTGCACGACCTCGGCACCCGCAAAGTCCTATGCAACCGGATCCTCGGTGGCGGCGTCATCAACGAGTGCAGATACGCGGCATGACGTGCAGCGATGACTTTTCGAGCGGCACAGGATCTGGCAGGACACAAGATGGCCGACAACATGCACTTCAACGCCGGCTATCCTTCCGCCCCGTCAACGGACCGGACTCCGGCAGAGGGTCTCTGGCGCATCGGCTTCCGGCGCACCAGCCCCCCATCAGTTCCACGACCACAGCGGAGTGACGGGGCGCCCTGCTCGTCGCTCCCACGCTGAGCAGTCTCACCGCGCGCTGCGTACTAGGACATCAGTAGGTGTCGGCGGACTCGCGTCCTGCCGACGCCAAAGCCCGGCGCTGCTGGCTGCGTTGCGTCTCAAGCTGAGGTGCGACATCCAGCGGCTTCGGGGATCGACGAGGCAGACGGACTGGGTGTGCCCGCGGTGCGAGCCGACCCGTGGTCGACGCGGTACGCATCCCCGCCCAGTCGGAGCGAAGGGTGGCAAAATGTCGGGTCTGGTGCTGGGCTGGTCGCTGGCTGTGATAGCCACCGTGGTGGCTGTCGGGAGCCTGGTCCGGATGGCCCTGGTCGACGGTTCGGCGCGGCATGCGGCCGCGGCCGAGACGGTGATGGCCGGCGGCATGGCAGGCATGTCCGCCCCGCCCACGGCCGGCGCGTTCGGGGATCAGGCGGTGTTGTGGGCCGCAGTGTTCGCCGCCGTCGGCCTGGGCGCTCTGATGATGTCCGTGCGCGATGCGATCCGGCGCGGCTGGCGGCACTTCCATCACTGGGCTCACCATGTGGTGGGCGGCGGCGCCATGGTGCTGATGACGCTGGCCATGCCCGGGGCGTCCTCGGGGCCCGTCCTCGCCTTGGGCGCCTCCCACGGAGGAGCTCATGGCATGCAGGGCATGGAGTCGATGCCCGGCATGGATTCCATGCACGGCATGGCGGGGCTGGAAGGCATGCACGTCCACTCCATAGCGGGAGCCGCGGCATCCTCAGGTTCCACCACCGTATGGCGCCTCGCTTTCGGCGCACTGGCCCTGTACTTCCTGATATCCGTGGCCCTGTCCGTACGGGCCCGGCTGCGAGACGCCCGGCAGCCGACGCCCGCGGTGACCAGTTCAGCCGCTCGGCACAGCCGACCCCGCCGGAGCCGCGGACTCTCCGCGCCGAACGCGGCCCTCGTCGGCCAGGTGGGCATGGGCGGGTGCATGGCCACCATGCTGATCATGATGGCGGCATGACAGCACTGGCCGACGTCCGAGGCCGGGTTGGCTCCGCCGACGCGCGGATGAACTGGCGTCGCCAGCGTTTCCCCGTGGCCTGCGCCGCTTCTTGCTGATCGTCCAGCCGGACACGATCCTGCGCTGGCACCGCGACCTGATCAAGCACCGCCATGCCGCCATCTGCGTTCCCAAGCGCCGCGGACGGCCACCCACCATCCGCTCGATCCGCGCTGTGATCCTGCGCCTGGGCCGCGAGAACCCGTCCTGGGGGTACCGCAGGATCCAGGGCGAACTCGCAGTCCTGGGCATCAAGATCGCCGCGTCTACCGTCTGGGAGATCCTCCGCGAGGACGGCATCCCGCCCTGCCCGGCACAGCACGACCTGGACTGACTTCCTGCGAAGCCAGGCCAAAGCACTGCTCGCATGTGACTTCTTCGAAGTCCGTACCCTGACGGGCGCGCGGCTGAGACGGTGTCCCATGTGGTGATCGGTCGTTGGGCTGTTCATGGGGCGGGATACGTGGAGTTGGATTGTTCCGGACGGCTTGTGGGAGCTCGCCAGGCCTTTGATTCCGGAGGACCGGGTGCGGCCGCAGGGCGGCGGGACCCAGAACACGCCTGATGAGACGGTGCTCGCCGCGATCATCTATGTGCTGGTCAGCGGCTGCGCCTGGCGTGCCCTGCCGCCGTGCTTCGGCATATCAAAATCGACGGCCCACCGCCGGTTCATGATCTGGTCGCGGGCCGGTGTCTGGGCCCGGCTCCACGAAGCGGTCCTGCAGCAACTCGACGACGCAGGTCTCATCGATGTCTCCCGCGTCGTCCTCGACTCCGCTCACGTGCGCGCTAAAAAGGGGGCGAACACACAGGTCCGAGCCCCGTGGACCGAGGTAAGCCGGGTTCCAAGATGCACGTCCTGTCGGACGCGAACGGACTGCCCCTGGTCGTCGGCGTCTCCGCCGCCAACCTCCACGACAGCGAAGGCCTGAAGCCCATGGTGGAGGGTCACCAAACGAGACACGACCCCACAACGGCCGCCACTTCAAGCCGCAGCGCATGCAGACAAGGCCTACGACATCCCCCACCTGCGGAAATGGTTACGGGGCAAGCGCATCGGTGTGCGCATCGCCCGCAAAGGCATCGAGTCCAGCGAACGGCTGGGCCGTCACAGATGGGTGATCGAGCGGACCATCTCGTGGCTGTCCTGATACCGCAGGATCAGCCCGCGCTACGAACGCCATCCCCGAAACTACCTGGCCTTTCTCGGTCTCGCGGCGGCCCTGTGCTGCTACAAGCGGCTTCTCCGCCTCACGGCTCATAGCGGAGTTCACCCGGCAACGCCGTACCAGGCTACCGACGGGGCATGTAAGCGAATTGACGGCTCGTGAGGCGGAAGTGCTGGTACTCATCGCGCAGGGGCTGTCCAATGCCGATATCGCCGAGCAGCTGACCATCACCGATCACACCGTGAAGACGCACATCAACCGGCTGTTCGCCAAGATGAACCTGCGGGATCGCGCCCAGGCCGTCATCCTGGCCTACGAGTTGGGACTAGTGGTGCCCGGCGGCTCGAGCTGATTGCTCGACAGGCAACGAGCCACCGCAACTTGGCACATTCATCCGGGGGACAGTGGATTCGAGGCGATGCATAGCTGGCCCGAGGACGGGCGGGAAAAGGGGCCGGGCGAGGGCCTGCTCGCCTGGCTGCTCCTCCGACCGCCGCTCCGATGGGTAAAGGTGCAGCACGCTCGTCTGTCCCGGCCTCCGGGGAACTGCGGCTCGCCCAAGCATTCCCGATGATCTTCGCAGCCGGTGAGACGCGCTACACGTGGGCATAGTGCACACTTGATCATCATCAAGTGCGCAGAACGGTGAGAAGTTGTGAGAAGCAGGCTCGAAAACACGCAGAAGGCCGTCTTCCCTCGAATCGAAAAACGGCCTCTGACCCGCGACTATGGAGCTAGCTCCCAGTCGGGACGACAGGATTTGAACCTGCGACCCCTTGACCCCCACGTGCCCGCGACTACGAAACCCTCCCAGCACGCTCCGAAGCCATGATCCACCTGGCCATGACCGGCCTCATGGCCCGCTGCCTCACCGGCGAGGCAACTGTGCCCTGGCGCGATCCGACACCCGTGAACAAAGGGAAAATCCCGGGATGAAACAACGGGAGAAAACGACCTCTGAGCAATCCGCCCCCGGCAGACATCCCCTGGTGCTGGGGTCTACTGTCCGTCTTCGCCAAGCGAGGTGAGCCAGTCCAAGAAGCCGCCCTCGTCCACCTCCGGTTTGCCTTCGTCCTTCGGGACCTCACCGCTGTCGTTCTGTCCGCTGTCCTCGCTCCCGGTTTCGTTCCCCGGCTCGGAGCTGTCGCTGTCTCCACCGAACCAGTCCTTGATCTGTTCGTCCAAGGGTTTGTCCTCGCCCTTGGGAACGTCCGGGACGTCGACAGAGGGCTTCTCGCTGGGAAGATCGGGGAGTCCGGGCTCCTGCGAGGCGCTGCTCGTGGGGGTCTGTGTCGGCTCGGATTCCGACTTCTCCTCGCCGTCAGCGAGGGCTGTCCATACGAGGACCGCGAGAATCGCCGCCGCTCCGCCGAGTGCCCAGTTGCGCAGCGTCTTTGATTCCCGCTGCGGCGGGCGTTGGAAGGCAGGCCCGGCTTCAGGACGTTGGGGAACCTCATCGGGGTGAAGCATCGCCGCGCACCGCGCGGCCGTGGGTCGGGCGGCCGGGTCGGAGACGGTCATCGCGGTCAGCACTCGGCGTAGCCGCGCAGGCAGCTCCGCCGGTATGTAAGGCGGCCGCGACAACCGGGCCGTCGCCGCTTCATGCCCGTCGCCGGGGTACTCCACCCGCCCAGTCACGCACTGCAGCAACACGAGACCGAGCGCATAGATATCGGCCGCAGGTCCGGCGTTCCACCCTTGGACCTGTTCCGGCGCCATATAGGCGGCCGTGCCCGGCACGCCACCTTCAGCGATGTGCCGGGGCGCGCTCAACAACTCGGAGATCCCGAAGTCGGCAAGGCGGGCATTGCCGTTGTGGTCCAACAGGATGTTGGCGGGCTTGATGTCGCGGTGCACGACGCCGCGCTGGTGTACGTAAGCCAACACCTCGGCGAGCTGGCCGCCGAGGGCGGCTACCTTGTCCAGACCCAGCGGCCCGCCCAGGAGCAGTTCACTGAGCGACCTCCCGCTGACCAGCTCCATGACCAGGAACGGCTGGTACGCCTCGACGCCGAAGTCGTACACGGTCACCAGACCCGGATGGTTCAGCCCGGCCAGCAGGCGCGCCTCCTCATGGAACCGGCGCTCATCTGTTCCACCCGCGTTGGGCTGGAACACCTTGATCGCGACAGATCTACCCAGCTGCGTGTCGAAGGCGCTGTAGACGTCGGCCACGCCACCGCTGCCGAGGTGGGTCTCCAACCTGTACCGGCCGCCGGCCAACGCCGCTCCATGAAACCGGCGGGTGCCGTGGGCGTGCTGCACGCGTCCTCCCGATGTTGTTGCTCCTGGCCTCTGGCGACGGCCCGCCAACCGTCACCGGTGATTGACGGCTCGGCCACGAACGAAAGCCGGAGCGACAGACTTGCCGTGACCGGCGACGCTATCGGCGCTGTCAAGAGGCATAGCATCCCGCGAGTACACATTCCAAAGTTCGGCACATAGGTGCTTTTAGCAACGCGTAAGTGGAAGGATTCGGCGGTGTAACCGGAGTTGCGTGCGGCGACGCACAGGGCCCTAAGATGCCCCACATGAAATCGATCCACAGTGAAGGCACGCGCGCCCGCAGTAGCCAGGGCTCCCACGCGGCAGGCACGGCCGTCAGCGTCATTACCGGGCTGATCGCGTCCGTGCTCGCGCTGCATATCTTTTTCGTGATTTTCGCGGCGAACCAGGGCAATGATTTCGTCCTGTTTATCAACGATTTGGCGGGAAGCCTGGCGTTGGGCATGGACCCTCTGTTCACGCCGGAAAGCGCCAAGACGGGCGTCTTCCTCAACTACGGTTTCGCCGCAGTCCTCTACATGGGTATCGGCCAGCTCGTCTCCCGGCTTCTCCGTCGGTACTGAAGGGCCCGTCGCCGAGCTTGTCGTTCAACCTCAGCCTGTGGTCGGCGGATTGAGCTCACCACAGGCTTTGTCGTCTTCGATTCTCCAGCGGGGATCACCCGCTGATCGGCTCGACGGTTCACCCGTAATGATTGTCGTCCTTCACGTTGCTGGTCCTTTGCTGGCGTACCAGATGGAAACTTGGTTCTGCCCGTGCGCACAGCACAGATCAACTTCACCGATCCGGCAGCACGAAAGGACGAGCCATTGACGGCGGTTCGGTCACTGGCGGCTCGTCCTTGGCGGCGTCAACCGCCCCGGGAGAGCCACCCGGCGAGTTGGCTCAGCAGGCTCTCAGCACGCGTATCACCGGTCCACTTTCTCTGCTGCGGAGACAGGAGCGTCGGGCCCGGCGACGAGCCGGGGGCCGCGCGCGGCCAGTGGAGCGAGCCCGCCCTGAATGCCCGAGTACAGGAGGACAGGCTGCACGCCGCCGAAAGACAGTCGGGCACGGGAGACGACGAGGAGACAGACACCGCCTGATCGGGCACGCGGCGGGTACGATGCCCCTCCCCTCCCTCCGGGCCGTGCGTCTTACCGTCCCCGCTGTACACCTGGGTGCCCGTGCCCGGGCCGCAGCTACCTGCGAGGCCGCGCTGCAAGCATCCCCCTGGTTGACCGCTCAGGCGGCGATTACCCTGCAAGGCCCTGTGTGATCTATGGCATACGCATTTATTTTCCCGTTTCGGTAGCTTGATGACTTCTCCATGCACTCAGCGTTGTGTCATCGGGTGCGCCGTCGATCGTCCAGGAGGGCCATGCGCCGTCGAATAGCCTCCGTACGGCCCGTCGCCCTGGCAGGTGGTGCGCTGACTGTCGGCGTCGGCGGCCTCTATCTCGCCGGACTGCTGCTTACGGGCGGTGAAGTCGTCTCGGGTACGACGGTGCACGGTTTGGACATCGGGGGTCTGAGCCGTGCCGAGGCCACGCAGAAGCTGGAGAAGCACCTGTCGGCGGCCGCCTCACAGGATCTGGCCGTGAGGGTCGGCGACCGCAGCGGCAAGATCGACCCGCAGCAGGCCGGACTCACCTTCGACACTCAGCAGATCGTCGACCGGGCAGCGCGTACCGGCGCCGATCCGTTCACCGTGATCGGCGGGCTCTTCCACTCGGGCGGTGACGTCGACCCGGTGGTCCGTATCGACGAGGAGAAGGCCCGCGGCGCCCTGGGGAAACTGGCGAAGAGACTCGACCAGAAGGCAGGCGACGGCGCTGTGACATTCGACAACGGCAAGGTCAACGAAGTCGCGCCGCGCAGCGGGTACGCCCTGGACGTGGACGCCGCGGTCGACACTCTGCGTGCCTCCTTCCTCAGCGGCACGTCCCACTCGGCCGCGGCCCTGCCCACGCGCGAGATCAAGCCGAAGGTCACCGCCGCACAGACGCAGCGGGCGGTGCGCGAGTTCGCAGGCCCGGCCATGTCGGCGCCGGTCACGCTCACCCTGGGTGGCGAGCGACTCACGATCAGCCAGGCGGTCCTGGGTGAGCACCTGAAGATGCGGCCGGACAAGACCGGAAAGCTGACGCCGAAGCTCGACGGCAAGGGCCTGCTCGCAGCCCGCCCCCTGGCGGATGTCACGGGCCCAGCCGAAGACGCCAAGCTGCGGCTCGACGGCGACAAAGTCGTGGTGGACAGCGACGGCAAGCCCGGCCAGGAAGTCACGGACAAGGCGCTGAGCAAGGCCGTCCTGCCGCTGCTCACCAAGTCGGGTGCGGCTGCCCGCACCGGCGAGGTGGCTACGGAGAAGGCCCAGCCGAAGGTGACCCGCGAGAACGCCGCGCAGCTGGGTCTGAAGGAGAAGATGTCCTCCTTCACCGTCAACTTCGAGCCGGCCGAGTACCGCAAGAAGAACATCGGCCGGGCGGCGGAACTGATCAACGGCTCCCTGGTGCTGCCGAACGAGACTTGGAGTTTCAACGAGACGGTCGGCGAGCGCACCAAGGCGAACGGCTTCGTCGACGGCACCATGATCCTCAACGACCAGTACACCAAGGCGCCCGGCGGCGGTGTCTCCGCCGTGGCCACCACCGTCTTCAACGCGATGTTCTTCGCCGGGGTGAAGCCGGTGGAGTACGGCGCCCACTCCTTCTACATAGAGCGTTATCCGGAGGGCCGTGACGCAACGGTCGCCTGGGGCAGCCTGGACCTGAAGTTCAACAACGACTCGGGCAAGGCCATCTACATCCAGACCCAGGCCACCGACAGCTCCGTGACCGTCACCTTCCTCGGCACCAAGAAGTACGACGATGTGAAGGCGACCAAGGGGTCGCGTACGAATGTGAAGCAGCCGGGGGAGAAGGCGGGCGCCAAGGAGAAGTGCGAGCCGCAGACCCCGCTCGTGGGCTTCGACGTCACCGTGGAGCGGGTCTTCTACGAGGACGGCCAGGAAGTGGCGCGGGAACCGTTCCGCACGCACTACATCCCGCGTGACCGGGTGACCTGCGACTGACCCCATGCTCCGACAGCGGCGGCTTGTGACGGCCAGCCACAGGGTACGGCGGTGGTGCCGGCTCGGCCTGCCCTATCTGGTCTTAGTCACGTCCTCGAAGGCCGGACCGCTGGCGCATTTGTCGCCTCGACACGGGTGAATCCCAGGTCAGAGGGTGTCATGATCGGTGGTGGTCGCATGGTGTGCTCGCGCCTCGAGACTGGTGGTGTCGGCACCTTGCTCCACCACAGGAGGCGATCACCATGCGCTCCTCCGCCGACCGCGGACGCGTCTACCGTCGCTGCGGCTGCCGCGACCAGCACCGCCGCCGGCTAGGCACACACTGTCCCAAGCTCGTCGCCGACCGTGACCAGGCAGCTGGACCTTCGCCGTCGACCTGCCCGCACCCAAAGGGACACGCACCACCATCCGACGCGGCGGATTCGCTCACGAAGACGCCGCCCGGGCGGCCCTGCGCCGCCTGCTCGACGGCGAGGCCGGAGGCTTCAACGCCGACCCGAACCAGACCGTAGCGGACTACCTCACCACCTGGCTCGACACCAAGGCCCTCGTGCTCAAGCCCACCACCCTCGTCCGCTACCGCGGCTACCGCGCCCGTGAGGTCCAGCTCGAAGTTGTGCACCCCCCGGTAAGAGGGAAGGCTCAGTCGGAGCAGCCGCATGTGGTCCCCCCAGTCGTGGCAGGCGTGGTCGCGCTCACTTGGCCGAGCCCCGATCCGGACGGTCAGCGTGCACGCCGTAGGGTCGGAGCGCTTCGGCGAGGGCGCTGAACTCGGCCAGCGCCGAGCGGAGTTCCCCGGTGATCTCCTCGGCCATGCGGTACAGGTCGGCCTCGGGCTCGACGAGTGCAACGGGCTCGTCCTGTGGTTCTCCGACCCGGAGCTCGAGGTTGACGCGGTCCTTGGCGAGCAGTTCCTCCACGTTGAAGGACTGGAAGAGGCGTGACTCGACCCGTTCGTTCCGGGGCCGCCCGGGCCGGTAGGCGGACACGAAGTCCTCGAAGTCGGCGCCGACCAGCGGCGTTGACTTGGTCGGCGCGGGGCGGTGGGAGCGCATGTCGTGAACCCAGAGATGCTTGGTTGACGGCCTGCCGTCCGGCCGTGGACCGGGCTTCTCGAAGAACAGGACGTTGGTCTTTACACCGGTTGCGTAGAAGCTTCCTGCCGGGAGCCGGAGCAGGGTGTGCAGGTCACAAGCGGTCAGGAGTCGTCGTCGGATCAGCTCGCCGGCTCCGCCTTCGAACAGCGAGTCCGGCGGGGACCGCCTTGTCGATGGTGACCAGGAACTTCTTGAACTCGATGGCCCGGTGGCGGCGGTGGAGTTCACCGATGACGGTCCCGTCGGCGATATTGAAGGCGGCGAACAGGCTGGTGATGCCGTGCCGCAGATAGTCGTGGGTGCGCCGCTCTGGTATGCCCGGCATCATCGGCAGCACCGGCTGAGACCGGTCCAGGGCCTGGATCTGGGCTTTCTCGTCCACGCATAACACCACTGCCTTCTCGGGCGGGTTGTGGTAGGGGCCGACGACATCGACGACCTTCGCGACGAACTGCGGGTCGGTGGAAAGCTTGAAGGAGTCCTGCAGGTGCGGCTTGAGGTCGAACTTCTTCCAGATCCGGCTGATGGTGGACTTCGACAGTCCGGTGCGGGCGGCCATGGAGGCACGCGACCAGTGGGTGTCCTCGCCCGGCGTGGACTCCAAGGTCGCCACGATCACGTCCTCGACCTGGTCGAGCAGGACCGACGGTGGCCTGCCCACCCGGGGCTCGTCGGCCAGCCCGTCCAGCCGGCCGGCGATGAACCTCGCCGCCAGCGGTTCACCGTCGCGACGGCGACGCCGAGTTCGGCCGCGACCTGGGTGTTCGTCCCGCCCTCCGCGCAGCGCAGCACGATCTTCGCGCGCAGAGCCAGGTACTGCGCGGTCTTCGCCCGTCTTCTCTGTCGATCCGCAAGGGGCCGCCCTGGCCCGGCAACGCATCCGCCGGACCCCGGCGCTGCTCGCAGCAGGGGAGGAAGAAGCCAATGCTGAGCTTGAGGATAGGGGATTACCCGTTCCCCGGCCGATCGGCCGTATCTGGTTCCTGCGGCCGTTCGCCGACTTTGCCACGGTCGAGGACATGCTTCGTCATCTGAACCACAGCTGAGTCCCAGGGGGGAACACGGATACTCATGGCTGAGTTCGTTTCTCCGGTCGCCGAAGAACTGCACAGGCTGGCCGGTTAGTCGGCCCGGGTCCTCCACGCCAAGGATCCAGGTCATGCCTCCCATGGCACCTGGTAGTACCGGCACCTGTCGTTGATTTTGCACTCATGCCAACGGCCGGTGTGCAGGACCCCCGATGCGGAACACTCCGTCCCACCCATAGACGCAGAACTCGCCCTTCTCATCGTCGTGGTACCTGCGGCCGTCGCGCAGCGGGCCCTCGTTGTAGGTATAGCTCCTGCTCGAGGGCCACCAGGTGCGCTGGTAGCCGAGGTCGGTGGAGGAGAAGTGGGCAGGGTTGTTGCCGCAGTAGTCGTCCGAGCCCCAGCTGATGTTGATGCGGCAATCGATGGTCCACTCACCGGGTTGGACCTGCGGGCCGCTGTCCCAGTCCAGCGCGGTCCGCCACTGGGGCCACGGACCATTGAATGCCAAGTCGAAGGATGAGGTCGAAGGTCCCGATGACGCCGTCCTGAGGCCGGTGCGCGGCGACCTGATGGACGGACGGCACCAGCTGTTCTCCGTGCCGGACCGGTGGGCGAAGCAGCGGAACATCACGGGGCACCGCGCGGACGCGATGCGGCAGCTGCTTGAGACGCGTATGTCCGCGCACTGGGCTGATCTGATGCCGAGGCCAAGCCCCTCGGCATCAGAAGGACAACCGCCGGCCGGAGCCGTCCGCCGGCGCACCTGGCTGCGCGAACTCCTTGAGGCCCGCTGCTTCACGGCCTCGCCGAACCCGGAATGTCATCGGACGTGCCGAGCGCAAAGTTGGCGGCACCCGCGCCAAGTTGAAACGCCTGGTCAAGCTCGGCATGCTCACCGAGATCGACACCGGCGGCTTCGCCAGGAAGCAGTAACCGACCGAGCCCCTCGACCAGCAGCCCTGCCCCAGCTCCACCCGGAAACAGACATCAACCCACGAACCGTCCTCTGAGGGATGGCTGAGGGAGGACGATGCGTCGACCACGTCCTGCTGGCCCGCCGCACATCGGCACGCCGCTCGCCCGGTGGCACGGATGGCCCGGCCAGCGCGAGCCCGCGGATCACGCCTTGCGTGCGCACCCGAGGTAGGTGACCAGGGGGCGGGCGCCGGGCGAGAGGCTGAAGCCGACGATCGGCGGGATCTGCTCGTCGGTGATCCTGCCCCGGCGGCGCCCGACCACGGCCTTGACGAGGCCGACCGGGCTCCTCGGCTTGAAGTCACAGACGTCCTCGCCGCGCAGCCCGTGCCGGGACATCGCCTCCGCAATCTCCGTGGGCGTCCGCAGCCGCTCGGCGGCATAGCGTCCGGCGGGCATGATGCTGGTCAGGGGAAAGCTCTGGAAGGCGCCGAGGTAGACCAGCCGGGACAGCAGCGTGCGGTTGACCGTGTCGTAGACCAGTGCTCCGCCCGGGCTGAGCACCCGGGCAGCGTGCCCGATCACCGTGTCGAGGTGCGGGGTGATCTCGAACGTGTCGCAGTAGTAGGCGACGTCGAAGGCCGCGTCCGGCAGGCCAGGCTCCTCAGCGGGCGCGGTCCGGTGGTCGATGGCCAACCCCTCGCGCTCGGCCGCCTCCCGCGCCATCGCCGTCGCGGTGGCCGACGGGTCGACGGCAACAACATCGAACCCGAGACGCGCAAGGCCCTCCGGCAGCGGTCCCCGGCCGCCTCCCACGACCACGGCGCGGCTTCCCGCCGCCGTCAGGCCCAGCCTCTCGAGCGCCCCCCGCACGTAGGCCAGGCGTACGTCGTGAAAGGCGACGGCTCTGATCTGACGGCCGTCAACCGCTTTGGGATTCCGTGAGTCGAGCTCGATGAGTGGGGCAGCTGCCATCGTCGTCTCCCTCGGTATGGGTTCCCTGAAGGAAACTATCAGCCTGGGTTCCCTGAAGGAACTCAGGTACGGTCGTGGCATGACCCGAACCCCGCTCGCCGGAGTGGCCTGCTCGATCGCCCGTGCCGCCGACGTGTTCGGCGATGCCTGGACGGCGCTGATCATGCGTGATGTCCTGGCCGGGATCACCCGATTCGACGACCTCGCACACGACCTCGGGATCTCCCGGAAGGTCCTGGCTGCCCGGCTGACCCGGCTGGTCGGCGAGGGTGTCCTCGTGCGCGAGCGCTATCAGGACCGACCGCCCCGCGAGCACTACCTGGCCACCGACAAGGGAAAAGAACTGTACGCCGTGCTGCTCGCCCTGATGTGCTGGGGCGACCGCTGGTACGCGGGGTCCGACGGCCCACCAGCGGTTATCCACCACCTCGGCTGCGGTCAGCACACCACCCTGGTGCCCGCCTGTGCGCACTGCGGCGAGCCACTCACACCGGACAACACCACCCAGCTGCCCGGCCCGGGCGGACGGACGGATCCCGGGACACGCGTCCTGGGACCCCTGCTCGCCTCCCGCTCGCCCCGCGCGGACGCACCGCCACCATCACGTCCTGCAACGGACGCAGGCTGATGACCGGCGCCCCGTATCCCAGCGAACTGCCGGGAACGCGGCTGAGTTGGAAGCGTGGAAGCGCTGAGTGATCATCGCGACGATCACGCGCAGTTCAAGCAGCGCCATGACGTTGCCGACGCACTGCCTCGGCCCGGCGCCCGAAGGGGAAGGAGGCCATGCGGCAGTTCCCGGACGGCCTGCGGTGTGAAGCGGTTCGGGTCGACGAAGGCACTCGTTCTCAAGCAGACCACCCTGACCCGCTACCGCGACTACGTAACCCACGATCTTGTTCCAGCGCTCGGCACCCTCAAGCTCGAGAACTCGGCCACCGCCACATCGCCGGCTTCGCCGCGTTCTCACCGCGCCCGCCCTCGCCCTGCCCGTCGCCCGAGGGATCGTCACGGCCTTCGACATGGGCTAGAAGGCTCGTGAAGATCTTGGGGTTCTGGCCCTGCGACGTGAGTGGCAGAGCCAGACTTGTCTTGTGGCGATGGGCGAGTGGGTCGGCGAGACCGTCGGGCCGGACGTGTGGGAGACGTGTCGGGATCTGATTCCGGCTGGGAGTGTGTTCGCGTTCCTGGCCGAGCATCGGGGGCGGCTGTTTCCGGCTCAGATGTTCGCGGACATGTATCCGTCGGCGAACGGGCGGCCCAGTATGCCGCCGCAGATCCTGGCCGCCCCGATCACGCTGCAGGCTCTGCACGGGCTGTCGGACTTCGAGACGGTCCAGGAACTGCGGTGCGACCTGCGGTTGAAGGCCGCGTGCGGGCTGGGCCTGCACGACATGGCGTTCGATCCGTCGCTGCTGGCCTACTTCCGCCGCCGACTGGCCCGTTCCGCCCGCCCGAACCGGGTGTTCGAGGCCGTGCGTGAGGTGGTGAAGGCAACCGGGTGTTGAAGGGCAAGCACCGCCGGGCGCTGGACTCCACCGTGCTGGACGACGCGGTCGCCACCCAGGACACCGTCACCCAGATCATCGCCGCCATCCGGGCCGTCATTCGCGAAGTCCCCCGAGCGGCCGAGGTGGCAGCGGTGCAGTGCACCGCCCACGACTACACCGATCCGGGCAAACCGAAGATTGCCTGGAACGACGAGCAGGCCCGCGCCGACTTGGTCGACGCCTTGGTCGCGGATGCACTGCGGCTGCTGGGCCACCTGCCCGAGCAGGAACTCGGCGAGAAAGCCGCGAACGCGGTCGGCATCCTGGCTCTGGTCGTCGGCCAGGACGTCGAGCCGGCCGAAGACTCCGACGGCCGCGACGGACGCTGGCGCATCACCCGTGGCACCGCCCCAAACCGGATGGTCTCCACCGTCGACCCGGAAGCCCGGCACATCCACAAAACCCGCAGCCACCAGCAGGACGGCTTCAAGGCCCACCTGGCCATCGAGCCCGAGACCGGGTTATACACCGCTGTCGCCCTGCGGCCCGGCGCCGGGCCCGAGCATCACGAGGCCGCCGTGGGTCTGGATCTGCTCGCCGACGAGGACCATCCGGTGGATGCCTTCGGCGACACCGCCTACTCCACCGGCCAGGCCCGCCAGGCACTCCACGAGGCCGGGCACTACCGGCTGTTCCTCAAGCCCGCCCCACTACGGCCCGCCGTCCCCGGCGGCTTCACCCTCGACGACTTCACCATCGACACCACCGCAGCCACCGTGACCTGCCCCGCCGGACACACCGTCGGCCTGTGCCTGCGCTTGGAAGAACGCGCGCTTCCACGACTCCACGCTCTCGTGCCGATCGCCGTCCTGCTGAGTCTCGCCGGATCGCATCCACGGTCCGTGAGCGATCTCGCCCTGGTCTCGGCGGCCGGGGCGGTGCGAGCAGTTCCACCGACAACAGCAGGGCGACCGGCGGCCAGCCCGCCACCAGCATCGGCTTCCACTCCAGCGCAGGAGCGGCCGCCACATTCGCCGCCAACGAGACAGCGATCCCGAGGAAGAAAGCCAGCCACACCACGCCCCGAGCCCGTCGCCCCGCACTCCGTGGCGAATTCAGCAACCCGACGGTCGCCAGCAGCAGCAAGCCGTCGACCGACAGCGGCCATAGCGTCGCGCTCACCGCATCCGCCCCACCCTGCAGGGCAAACGCCGGCTGATGTACATACGAGGCGTACCCGGCCACCGACGCCACCACCAGCGCACAGCTACGCCGCACCCACGCCTCGAAGCCCACACCATTACCGGCAGGACTCGACGGAGCGTCACGGACGCCTGGTGACTCGTCGCGCACCTCCGTGCCGCGGCCGCTCACCGGGAACCACCCCCACGACGACGACGCTGCCGCAGCACCGCCACCGTCCCAGAAACGACCATCTCACGGCCAATCCGGGGCCGTACAGATGCTGTCGGTGCCACCCCGGGGGCGCTCCGTTACTTTGCGTGTTTCCGCAGGTCAGGTCCCACAACCGGTCTACCGATGACCCTTCCGACGGTGTCACCCGCCAGGGGCGGGTCCGGCCCGGTTCCGTATCTCCGCAGGTGGACGTCGATGTCGCGCCCTCGCTCGCGCCACAGAGCCGCCGCAGGTTCGCGTCATAGGGGGTGAACTCCAGCAAGCACATCCTCACGCACAGTGACGCGGCGTGGCCAACACCCACCAGCTCGGCAGTGCATCGGTCAAGTGCCGCGCTCTCGCGAAGGGGCGACTGCCTGCGTGCGGGGATCAGCATGGGAATGGGCGGTGAGCCCCTCGGACCTCAACTCCCGGCGGGAGCCAAGGAGGAAGCAGGAGCGAGCGGTACGGACGAGGGAACGCATACTCGCGGCTGCGGCCCGGGCATTCGCCGCCAAGGGCTATCCCGCGGTCACGATCCTGGACGTGGCCGAAGCGGCCGGGATGACGAAGAGTGCCGTGTACTTCCACTACGAGAACAAGGACGCCCTCGCGCTCGCGGTGACCGACCTGTTCTCCCGCCGGATCGGCGAGATCGCCGACTCCGTGGAGCAGTTGAACCTCCCCCCGGTCGGCTCCGTCGCCGAACTCCTGCTCCGGACGGCAACGGCGTTCCGGGACGATACGGTCATCCAAGCCGGAGCACGACTCCAGCTCGAACGACAGCTGATCGGTGTCCGGCTCCCGCTGCCGTACGAGGCGTACACCGACCTGATCAGCTCATGGCTGGCCAGGAAACGTGAGACCGGCGCACGGGACGACCTCCCGCCGCCCGACATGCTCGCCACCGTCCTGGTCTCCGCCTTCTTCGGCGCCCAGCACATCGCGTGGGTGCTCAACGACCGTGCCGACCTGGTGGAGCGCACCATTGCCCTGGTGCGGACGATCATTCCCTCGGCCGAGGGGGACATCAAGTTGTGTCCCTCCGCTCCACGACGATGTTGAACCTCAGGGCACCGAACACGGGGTAATCCTCAACCAATCCTGCTTTCTGGCCAGTTGAGCGTCACACGCGCATGGCGCACCGCTTCCTCCGGGGTCAGCCGCGCACCGTACGCGAACGCCTCCGTGAAGGCGGGCCCGCCCAGAGCCGCCCGTGCCGCCGCCGTGACGCGGTCGACGTCGCCGCGCTCGGCAGGCGGCAGCGGGGCGCCCACGCCACGGCGTGCCGCGTCCGCCGCCCCAAGCAGCAACGGGGCGCACTCGGCCGCCGGCCCCCGCCCGCGCAGAGCCGCCGCGCCCGCGAGCCCTTCCAGGGACAGGGCGAGCGCGCGCGGCTCACCGAGAGAGCGGGCGACGTCCAGGCCGTGCAGGTGATGGCGGACGGACTGGTCGGTGTCGCCCCGGAGTTCGGCGATGAAGCCGAGCTCGGCGAGGAGCAGGTGGTCGCCCGCCTCCGAGGAGACGTCGGCGTAGCCGTCGCGGATGTGCAGCAGGTGTGCCTCGGCCGCGTCGAGGTCGCCGGAGCGGCGCGCGCCGAGTGCGAGACCCATCTCGGAGTGGATCTCGCCGTACTTGTAGCCCTGTTCGGCGGCGATGCGGCGCGCCTGCTCGTGCATGCTGCGCCCCTGCTCCCAGTCGCGGGCGAGCAGCGCGAGCCGACCGAGCCCGGACAACCGCGCCGACACCTCCGCCTCCAGGCCCAGCTCCCGTGCCATGCGCAGCCCCTCCCGCTGCAGGCGGGCCGCCTCGTCGTACTCACCCTTGATCTCGGCGAGAGCGGCGAGCGGCGATACGGTCTGCAACTCTCCCCATCGGTCGCCCAGTTCCCCGAAGAGCTCGGCGCTGCGCAGCCCGTCCCGGCTGAGCGCGTCGAGGTCGCCGCGGACCAGGGCGAGCGTGGCCCGCAGACCGAGTGCGGCGGCGGTGCCCCACTGCTCGTCGGCGGCGCTAAAGAGGTCGAGTGCCCGGGTGTTCAGCTCCGCGCCGGCGGCGGCCTCGCCCGCGCTGAACAGGCCGTACGCGCACAGCCAGAGCGCACGGGCACGACGTACGGGGTCGGGGACGGCGTCTGCTGCCGCGGTGGCCGCCGCCTCTGTGTGGTCGCCGGTGAGGAGTGCGAACGCGGCGTGCAGCAGGGTGAGTTCAGGGGCGGCGGTGTCGGGGACGGCGGCGAGGAGGGCGGACAGGCTTCGGCGCGCCTCGGTGAGGCGGCCGCGCAGCAGCCACCACCAGGACAGGGCAGTGGCCAGTCGTACGGCCTCGTCGGCCTGCCCGGCGGCGGCGCGGCGCACCGCCTCGTCGAGCGCCGCGCGCAGATTGCCGGCCTCCGCGTCCAGGCGGGCGAGCCAAGACCGCTGACCCGCGCAGCGCAACCGGGACTCGGCATGCTCGGCGAGCGCGAGGTAGTGGCGCAGATGGCGGTCGCGTACGGCGGTGACGTCCTGCATCTCGTGCAGACGTTCCGTCGCGTAGACGGCGACGGACTCCAGGAGCCGGTAGCGGGGTCCGGTGGGTCCCTCCACGACGACCACGAATGACCGATCGACGAGCCGCGTCACGAGGTCGAGGACTTCCTCGCGGGCCACGCCGTCGCCCGCGCACACCGCTTCGGCGGCGGCCAGGTCGCAGCCGTCGCTGTGCACGGAGAGGCGGCGCAGGACGATGCGCTCGGGCGCGCTGAGCAGCTCCCAGCTCCAGTCGATCACCGCCCGCAGGGTCTGCTGACGGGCGGGCGCACCACGCTGCCCGGCGGTCAGGATCCGGAACCGGTCGCCGAGCCGGGCCGCCAACTCCCGTACGCCCAGGGCACGTACACGGGTGGCGGCGAGCTCCAGGGCGAGCGGGATGCCGTCGAGGCGGCGGCAGATCTCGGCGACGGCGGCGTGATCGGCCGGGTCTGAGGCATCCGGGTCGAGGGAAAAGCCGGGGGCGGAGGCGGCGGCACGCTCGGTGAACAGCCGTACGGCATCGTCGGTTCGAAGGGGCTCCACGAGGAACACGGCCTCTCCCGCCAGGCCGAGCGGTTCCTGGCTCGTGACCAGGATCCGCAGCCCGGGGGCGGTGCGCAGCAGCAGCTCAGCGAGTTCGGCGGCGGCGTCGACGACGTGCTCGCAGTTGTCCAGGACGAGCAGGGCGCGGCGGTCCCTCAGGACGGCGGCGAGGCGGTGTGCGGGGGACGGGGAGGGCGCTCCGGTGCCCAGCAGGCCGGATGGGGCGTCGTCCCGGATGCCAAGGGCGGAGGCCACGCCCTGGGCGAGGTCGGCGGCGGTGCCGGCCCGGATGCCGGAGAACTCCACGAGCCAGACCCCGTCGGGCAGTTCGTCAGCCCCCGCCGTGCTGGCCGCCGCCATCGCGAGGCGGGTCTTGCCGACGCCACCGGGGCCGGTGAGCGTCACCAGGCGTGCGGCGCTCAGGAATTGGGAGAGGCGGGCGAGGGCTTCGGTGCGGCCTATGAGGGGGGTGAGAGGGACGGGCAAGTTCGAGTGGGCGGTTCTGGTGGGGGGATTCGTGACGAACGCGGCGATGCCGCGGGCCGCTGCGGCAGTGCCCGGAGCCGTCGGGTCCGCGCCGGGGGGCGTCACGGCCGTGCCCAGTGCCGTCGCAGCGTGCGTTGGTGCCGTCGGCGTCGTGGCGGTGAATGCCTGGCCCAGCCCCGGGTCCTGGCGGAGCACTGCCTGATGGAGGGCGCTGAGCGCGGGGCTCGGGTCGACGCCGAGGTCCTCGGCGAGGCGGATGCGCAGGGCCTCGTACGAGGCGAGGGCCTCGCTCTGGCGGCCGGCCAGGTAGAGCGCCCGCATCTGGAGGGCGCGCAGGCGCTCCCGCAGCGGGTGGCGGGCCACCAGGTCGGCCAGCTCACCGGCGAGAAGCACATGATCCCCGGCTTCCAGGCGGGCCTCGGCCTGCTCCTCCACCACGGACAGTCGCTGCTCGGCGAGACGCCGCGCGGCCCCCCGTACGAACTCCTCGTCCGCGAAGTCCGCGTACGCCGGCCCTCGCCACAGGTCGAGGGCCTCGGTGAGCAGCGCGGCCCGCGCGCGGGGGTCCCGGAGGGGACGCGCCTGGGCCACGAGGGCGTGGAAACGGTCGGCGTCCACCTCGTCGGCTGCGGGGTCGATCCGCAGGCGGTAGCCCGGTGCCTGCCGTACCACGCGGTCCCGGCCGAGTACCCGGCGTAGCTGGGAGACCTTGGCCTGGAGGGCGCCGGTCGGC
Organism: Streptomyces sp. NPDC004647; assembly: GCF_040609575.1. Taxonomy (NCBI): domain Bacteria; kingdom Bacillati; phylum Actinomycetota; class Actinomycetes; order Kitasatosporales; family Streptomycetaceae; genus Streptomyces; species Streptomyces sp. NPDC004647. The sequence continues at coordinate 117,252 of NZ_JBEXKU010000009.1, forward strand.
TTGCCCGGCAGCTCGTCGCCCCACAGGTCGTGGACGAGGCGGTCCGCGGAGACTGGCTTCCCGTCGTGCGCGAGCAGATCCGCGAGCAGCGCCCGGACCTTGAGCTCGGGGACCCTGACCGCCTCCTCGTCGTCGTCCCACACCACAAGTGGCCCGAGCACCCCAAACCGCATGCGAGCAACCGTACATGTCCCGGTGCGGCGGGCCCGGGCGTGCGGTGCCCAGCTGCCCGAACGGTCCGGCCGTCAGCGGACCGTCAGCCGCTCCGAAGTCTTTCCGAAGCGCCGGCGCGCACAGTCGTTGCTGCCGGGTGACGTTGGCGCGCCCGGGCAGCGGGGCTATCAGGAGGGAGCGGTAGGCATGACCAGGTACGCGGGCAGAAGGGCTGTGGTCGTCGGCCAGGCCACCGGGATCGGTCTGGCCATCGCCAAGCGCCTCGTGGAAGGCGGCGCGGAGGTGCTGCTGACCGCCCGCACCGCACAGGAGCGGGCGCTTGCGAGCGCCGAATTGGGCTCCGCCGCCCTAGTGGTCGCCCCCGGCGCCGTCGAGTCCGCCCTCGGGCCCGTCGGCGGCGTCGACCTCGTGTTCGCCGACGCCGTACCGACCGCGCGTCCGCTGCTGCCGCACCTGGAGGACGGGGGCGCGGTCGTGCTCACCGCCGCCGCCCCGAGCCCGGCCTCCGTGCGCACGCTCGCCGCCGAGCTCGTCTCCCGCGGCATCCGCGTCAACGCGGTGGCCCCGAGCTGTATCGAGGCGCCGGCCGGCGGCGCCGAACCCCTGCCGCCGCTGGGTCGCCTTGGCTCCGCCGAGGAAGTCGCCCGGGCCGCGCTGTTCCTGGCCACGGACGCGACCTTCACGACGGGCGCCCGGCTCCCCGTCGACGGCGGTCTCGGCCACCCGTAGCCGGACGTCCCGGTACGCCCCGTCCGTGCTGACCAACCCCAAAGCCCCGGACACACCTCGTCCCCAGAAGATCCGGAGATCACTGCATGAGTACTTCACCAGACACCGCGGCCGCACCAGGAAAGGACACCCGCGCCGCACCCGATGGGCAGGGCGGGAGCGAGGAGCGGCAGAAGCTCCCGCTCTTCGCCCTGTTGGCCCTCGCCACCGCCGTCTTCATCACCAGCCTCACCGAGACCCTCCCGGCGGGCCTGCTCCCAGCGATGAGCGACGACCTCCACGTGAGCGAGTCCGCGACAGGCCAGACGGTGACGATCTATGCGATCGGCACCGCCCTGACCGCGATCCCGCTGACCGCGGCCACTTCGGCCTGGCGGCGCAAGGTGCTGCTGCTGACCGCCATGGGGGGCTTCGCCGTGGCCAACACGGTCACGGCCGTGTCGTCGGTCTACGGCGTGACGATGGCGGCGCGGTTTGTCGCGGGTGTCGCCGCCGGTCTGGCCTGGGCCCTGCTCGCCGGGTACGCGCGGCGCATGGCGCCCGTTCCGCTGCAGGGCAAGGCGATGGCCGTCGCCATGGCGGGTATTCCGGTGGCGCTGTCGCTCGGTGTGCCGGCCGGTACCTTCCTCGGCGAGACGCTCGGCTGGCGCACGGCGTTCCTGTCGATGACGGCCCTCACGGTGGTCCTGTTGCTGTGGATCTTCGCGGCCGTGCCGGACTACCCCGGGCAGGCGCGCGGTGAGCGCCCGAAGGTGCTGGGCACGCTGCGTGTTCCGGGCGTCGCCCCGGTCATGTTCGTCACGCTGGTCTTCGTGCTGGCCCACACCATCCTTTACGCATACGTCGCCACGTACCTGGCGGACCTGGGCATGGGCGGCGACACCGACCTGGTACTGCTCGTGTTCGGTGCCGCGTCGCTGGTCAGCATCTGGATCGTGGGCGCCCAGATCCACCGCCGCCTACGCGCGCTGACCATCGCCAGCACCCTGTTGGTCGCCGTGTCCGCGGCGCTGCTGGCCGTGCTCGCCGACAACACCGCCCTGGTGTACGTCGCCGCCCTCCTGTGGGGCCTGGGCTGGGGCGGCGTGCCCACCCTGCTGCAGACCGCCGCGGGCGACGCCGGCGGCGAATCCGCCGACGCGGCCCAGGCGATGCTCGTCACGCTGTGGAACGTCGCCATGGCTTGCGGCGCTGTCATCGGCGGCATCCTGCTCGACCTGATCGGCAGCGACTCCTTCCCCTGGACCATGCTGCTGCTCCTGCTGCCGGTGCTCGCGGTCGTCGTCCTCGCCCGCAGCCACGGCTTCCCCGCGAAGCGGCCCGGCGCGTAGGGCGTCGGACGGCCTCCGAATGTCCCCCGCCACGGGGACGTTCGGGGCCGTCCGCGTGACGGTCTCTGCCGCTCTCGAAGAACAGATCCGAAAGGCCAGAAAGGAATTCCCATGCGCATCGGTGAGCTGTCGGAGCGCACCAACACCTCCTGCTGCGGGTACTACGAGGAGCAGGGCCTGCTCCTCTCCGAGCGCTCCCCGAACGGCTACCGCTCCTACGACGAGCGGTACGTGGACCGCGTACTGCGGATCCGCGGTCTGCTGGACGCCGGTCTGCCCACCCGCATCATCCGCCAGATCCTGCCGTGCCTGCACCACCCCCGCGTCATCCACTTCCCCGACGCGTCACCGGAGATCATCACCACCCTGGAACGCCGGCGCGACCGCATGACGGAACGCATCCGCTCCCTGATCCGCGACCGCGACGCCGTCACCGAGTACATCGACGCCGTACGCGCCCACCGGCGCCGACCGGACCAGGCGACCCCGGAGAGTGCCCTCGCGGAGCGCCCCTGCGCAGCCCTCCGGACGGCACCGCCGACCGCCGCCTGATCCAGGGCCTGTCCGGCGGACAGGCCCTGCGTACTTGACCCTCACACCAGTGTCACCGTCGGAGCGTGGACCCATGACCGAACAACTGCTCCACCACGTCGAGTTCGGCGCCAGCACCCCCGTTCTGCTGCTGCACGGCCACACCTTCGACCACCGGCTCCCTGCTGCCTCTCGAACCCGTCTTCGCCGAGCGGGACGGCTGGCGACGGCTCTACGTCGACCTGCCGGGCTCGGGGTGCTCGCCGCGTCTGTCCGGGCCCGTCACGGCCGAGGCCATGGGTGAGGCGGTGCTGCGGTTCGTCGACAAGGTGATCGGCGACGAGCCCTTCGCCGTCGTGGTGATCTCCTACGGCGGCCAGCTCGCCCGGCACGTCGTCGCCGAGCGCGGCACGCAGGTCCTCGGCGCGGCCCTCATCGCGCCGCTCGTCAAGCCGAGCGGCGAGCGCGAGGTGCCGGAGCGCGAGGTGTTCACGCGCGACGAGGCGCTCCTGGAGTCCCTCGACCCGGCGGACCGCGAGGTGTTCGCCGGCATCGCGGTACACCAGGACGAGACGGGGCTGGAACGCGTTCCGCGACCACGTGCTTGCCCCTGCCGGAAATCTCATCCGCCCTGGTGGGGACAGGTGAACCGGGTTTGCAGCTGTCCGCCGACGTCGCTCGATTCGGCCCTCTCGCGCAGCCGGCGGTCAGCGCGTCATGATGATCGATCATGCTGTTGCGACTGGCCTACCTGGGTGTGACGAACGCGTTGGCGATGCTGCGCCTGCTGCCGATGAGCGACCGGGACAAAGATGCGGAAATCCTGGCCCTACGCCATCAAGTCACGGTGCTGGAACGCCAACTCGGCAAAGAGAAGGTCCGGTTCACCCCGAGCGATCGGGCGTTCCTGGCGGCGCTGCTGCACCGGCTGTCGTTGCACACCCTGCGGCGCATGCGGCTGCTCGTGCGCCCCGACACGGTGCTGCGGTGGCATCGCAGCACCGTCGCCCGCCGTCATGCCGCATCCTGTCGGCGCAAGCGCCCAGGACGGCCGCGCACCGTGCGCTCCATCCGCGCCCTGGTGCTGCGCCTGGCGAAGGAGAACCCGAGCTGGGGCTACCGACGCCTGCATGGCGAGCTACTCGTGCTGGGAGTGAAAGTGGCCGCGTCCACCGTCTGGGAGATCCTGAAGGAAGCTGGCATCGACCCGGCGCCGACGCGCACATCCAGCTCTTGGACCGACTTCCTGCGCTCCCAAGCCGACGCCCTGCTAGCCTGCGATTTCCTCGAAACGGTCAGCCTGTCCGGGGCTCGTATGTACGTCCTCGTGGTGATCGAGCACAGCAGCCGCCGGATCCGAGTCCTGGGCGCCACGATGCATCCGATCGCATCCTGGGTAGCGCAAGCGGCGAAGAACCTCGTCATGGACCTCGAAGACATCGGCTGCCGAGCACGATTCATGATCCGGGACAGGGACGGGAAGTTCCCCGACCTGTTCGATGCCGTCCTCAAGGACGCAGGGATTGAGATCGTACTCAGCGGCATCCAGATACCGAGAATGAACTCGATCACGGAAAGGTGGGTACAAACCTGCCGCCGCGAGCTCCTGGACCGGACCCTGATCTGGAACCACCAGCATCTCCTCCACGCCCTGCGCGAGTTCGAGCAGTTCTACAACGCACACCGACCACACCAAGGCATCGCGAACGCCAGACCGCTGCACCCATTGCCCACGCCGATTGACGATCCGGACGGACAGACTCCGGCGGGAGGCGTACAAGGATGGCGAATAACGGCGTGCCGGACACCGTGGTGTCCGCGTGGGCCGGGCACAGCGATCTGTCCTTCACCAAGCGCGTCTACGTCCACCCCGACCCCCATAGCTTGAAGGCCGGGTCGGAGAAGCTGAACGAGCTGCTCGGCTAACCAAGATCAACAACGGCTGTGAGAAGTTGTGAGACGCACCGCTCCGGAAACACCTCAGGGCCCCGCCTCACGGAAGTGAAACAAGGCCCTGACCTGCGACTATGGAGCAAGCTCCCAGTCGGGACGACAGGATTTGAACCTGCGACCCCTTGGCCCCCAGCACATTGCGGGAGGCGTTCCCGCAGTTCAGAGGGGGTGTGCCGCACACGGTGTCGTTCTGCTGAACTGCCATCGTTCCGTCGCGCACACAGCGTGTGGTCCCAAAGTGGTCCCAGCGCGGACCCGTCTCGCTGCGGCCTTGATCACTGACCGCGAGCGCGATCAGACTCGCTGTAACAACAGCTGACCATACGGGGTGGTGTGGTGAGTAAGGGCACGCGCGGCGTCTGGGTGTCGTGGGGTTGGCTACTGACGGCGTTGAGGCGCTGCGTACGGGTTTGGTCGAGCCTGCCGTGAAGCGTGGTTGGCGGTTGGCTGTGACGCTGACTCAGCCGCCCAGGGCGGGTGTCGGTCTCGGATGAGGGGGAGGCCCGAGGGCTGCGCTGGCCGGACCTGGGGGTCCCCAGCGACCGCCGTCAGGCCCGCGCCCTCCTCGTCGAGGCTCGAACTTGGGTTGGTGACGAGCGCGTTGAGCTCGCCTGTCGGCAGCGGCATCGGGCGTACGGGCACGACGCTCGCCTGCCTGGTTGTGGACGGAGTCCCGGCGGACGAGGCGGTGGCCTACATCCGCCAGCACTACCACCGCCGCGCCGTAGAGACACCGTGGCAGCGGCGCTACGTGCTGCGCTGCGGCGACGGGGCCTGACGGGCGGCCAGTCGGGCCTGCCGGGCCCTGCGCCGCGTATAGGCGAACTCGAAGCAGAAGGCCGCCACGAAACAGATGACACCCGCGGCCGCAGCGGCGAAGCTCACCACTGCGGAGGCGAATTCGCCGTGCTTGAGGAGCATGATGACAAAGGACATGCCGAGGAAAACTGGCACCAGGCAGAACAGCGTCACAGCGACAGCGCGCACCGTTCTCCTCCTCTCCCTGTAGTTCACGTAGTCCGCGTCAACGATTGCACCACCGGCGAATCCACTTCCGCAGCGGACGCAGCAGGCAAGGGCTCAGGCCGTACCGCTGGGCCACTTCCCGCCGTCGAAGTCCTTGCCGTCCCGCGCCTCGCCCGTCAGGCTGACGAGCTCCGTGGCCTGGCTGGCCACGAAGGTGGTGATGCCGGCGATGGCCGTGACGATCAGGGCAAGTTGCTTCAGCGTATCTGCGATCCCTGCCCCGATGCCGATAGGTGCGCCGACTCCGGTCGCGGTGGCGGCACTTGCCGCCGAGATGACGATGCCCAGCTCGACCACGATGGCCGCGATGGCCAGGTAGAAGGCCAGGCCAGCGCCTGCGGACATCGTCAGGGAACTTCCCACTGAATCCGCGATCGTGCCAACCCGTGCCGCCGCTCCCGTCTGCCTCCATGTGGCCGTCTTGTAGCGGTCCGCGGCCTCGCCCGTCCACTCGAGGGGGGCCCTGAGCGCCTTGCTGTCTGTCTGGCCCGCTACCGTCGTCGCCTTGGCCCGGATGTCTGCCTGCCAGTCCAGCGCTTTGACGAACAGATGGACAGGGGCAGCGATCCCGACGCAGGCCTCTCCGATCTTGTCCACTGTCTTCGTGATGAGCTCCCGGAGCTTTTCCGCGGCCCACCTGATCGCCTTGGCGACCGGATCCGTCATCCACCACGCGCCCAGCAGTGAGTTGACGTCCGCGATGAACTTCTCAATCCTTCCCGGCATGTCGTGGAGGCCCTTCTGGATCTCCTCGACGACTGTGTCGAACTGAGTCTGGCTGAACGCCATGTGTACTCCCCCCGCTCGTGATCAGTAGCTTCCCTTGACGGTCTCTGTGGTCTCATCCTCGTTATTGTCGTAGGCTCTCGCGTTCTTGATGAGTGCCGACGCGATCTCTGCCATACGGTCCTGGCCTTCGGCGCACCGGTCAGAGACGACGTTCAGGGCCTCCTCGTAGGCGCTGAAGATGACCTGGAAGACTCCCGCCTCGATCCGCGTCATGCGGAGCCCGTCCAGCGCGTGGGTAATGCTGCCGAGCGTCGCGCTCTGCTCGTCCCACATGCGCGCGTCGATCCGCAGCGCGTCGGTGACCGTCCTGACTTGTTTCGGCGCCATGAAGTATTCTCCTTCGAGAAGTTGGCGATTCAGGTATCAGCGATCCAAGCGATTCAAGTGCCGACGGTTCAGATGTCGGCGATGCGCCGGGGATCGCTGAGGATGGCCAGGGCTTCCTGGGCCAGTCCGCCGACCCGCTGCCGGGCGCCGTCGATCACATCGGAACCGTCGACCTGGCGCATGGCGAAGCGGACGTCGGCCAATGCCTCCTCGAATGCCTGATTCAGCCTGATCGAAGACTGTTTCTCCGCCCATCTGGCGTCTATTTCACAAGAGTTCAGCGCTCCGGGTGACAGAGCGATCGACACGTGCCTACTGGAGTCCGAACCCTTCGCCTGCGCGTTCGCCCCGGCTGTGGCCGCAGCGTCCACAGTGCGCAGATTCTCAAACGAGCTGATGACATCCTCGGCGACCTCGTCCAGCCGCCGCGGGAGGACGTACCGAAGGTCCGTTGTCCCGGGTAACTGAGCGGTGGTGTCGGGCTCTTCGCGCGACAGGTCCACCCGCTTTGCGTTCACGTCCCAGCCGCTCTGCCCCAGCCCCTGCGCCCACGCCGCCATCATCTCCGCCATGGCGGCCCCGCACGCTTCGGCGACTGCGCCACCCAACTCCTCTGGCCTGCGTCGCCTGTTCCAGTCCCGGGTGACGGTGATGCTCTCCGGGAGCCCGTCCCCGCCCACCCGCACTTCCACCGCACCCTGCGCGTCGCTGCCGCTCGCGCCCTCGGGCATGAGCCGCTGCATATCGGAGACGACCTCCGAGATCTGCGCGGCGTGCTGCTGCAACTTCCCCAGTTCCCGAGCCAAGCGATCATCCATATCGAAACTGATCAACCCCCATGTTCCGCCCGGCAGTTGGGGCGCCTCGGTCGAGCCCACAGCGTACACACACCCCCCACGCCCCAACCGACCCCGCCTCAGGCACCGTCACTGTATGCGCACAGAGCGTCACAACCAGTCGTCAGGTGACGGGCGGACGACCCGACGACATCAGGCCCATCCGGGCCTTCGACGCCGGAACCGACATCACCGAGCAGGCAGTAGCCGCTTACGTCGCCAAGTACGCCACCAAAGCAGCCGAGACCACCGGCACGTTAGACCGCCGGATCGGTGAGATGTCCGAACTCGACCGCCACCAGGCACCCGACCACGCCCGGCGCCTCATCCGGGCCTGCAAAGACCTCGACCCCGTGTACCCCGACCGGCGGCTATGGGCCTGGGCTCACATGCTCGGCTTCCGCGGCCACTTCTCCACCAAATCCCGCCGCTACTCCACCACCCTCGGCGCCCTCCGCCAGACCCGAGCCGACTACCGCCGCGCTCAGGAGCTGCCTACCGACAGCAACGGCCGGCACGCCGAATCCCTCACCGATAGTGACACCGTGCTCGTCCTCGCCGACTGGCAATACGCCGGACACGGCCACACCCCCGGCGAATCCACCCTCGCCGCATCCATCGCCCAAGACATCCGCATCAACCGCGAAACCGCCCGCGAAGGGGAGTGTCTAATCAACGGCGGATCTGCTGATCAAGGAGAGACGCCGAGTGAGCGAGACGATGATCGGGCACGAGTCCGTCGAGGAGTCGGCCGG